>CAZUHE010000008.1:0-24697 GCA_964620395.1 uncultured Dehalococcoidia bacterium | reverse complement strand
GATTCAATCTCCTGGTGGGTAGGGAATTACAACAAAATCAAGGAATGGAACCTCAACAATGTTTTATCATGCCTTTGTTACCGGGTACTGATGGCACTCAAAAAATGAGCAAGAGTCTTAATAATTACATTGGAATCAATGAAACGGGAAGAGAAATATACGGGAAAATAATGTCTATTCCTGACACCTTAATATCTCGATACTTTGAGTGGCTCACAGACAAACCAACTGATCAAGTTCTTGAAATACAGAATGCCCTCTCCAATGGCTCGGCTAATCCAATGGAATTGAAGAAAGAAGTAGCTCACACAATTGTACGGGAATTCTATAGTTTAGATATGGCGAAAGAAGCGGAATCCTTTTTTACGAAGACTGTCCAAAATCGCGAAACCCCAGATGACATAGACCACTTTATCCTGCCAGATGGTGCTGGGGCTGAGACTCTAAGGCTCAGCAATATTCTTGTTGAATCGGGTCTAACGTCTAGTGCGGGAGAGGCAAGAAGACTAATCGACCAGAATGCAATTAAGTTAGACGGAACTACGATCACAAAGAACCTCAGCATAAAAGAGTTAGGACGTGGAGTTTTAAAGGTAGGCAGAAGAAGATATCTCCGGCTTATGTGATACTACTGAGATTGGATTAATAATGTAGTCAAACTTTGCTCAAAATCACTCCTGACAGTGGCCGATATTATGCTAGAATATCCCTTCATTGCTATATTGAATTAATTACACAATACTCATCAAGTGATGACAGCAGTTAATGACTCCTCGGAGGACTCATTTGGTTAACTTAAGAATACCTGGACCAATACCGGTGGATGATGAGATTCTCCACGCAATGTCGAGCCCCATGATAAACCACAGAGGGCCGGAGTTTGAAGAATTACTTTACGGAGTCACAGAAGGCCTTAAAAAAGTTTTTTCGACAAACAACGATCTGTATATCATCACAGGATCTGGCACATCTGCTATGGAGGCTGCAGTAGTCAATACTCTTTCACCGGATGATACTGCTATAAATGCTACTGTAGGCGTATTTGGAAACAGATTTGGGATAATAGGAAGGAATTATGGGGTCAAAGTCGTTGAACTAGCCTTCCCATTTGGGTCTGCCGTTGACTTAAACCTTCTCCGAAAATGTCTAGACGACAACCCGGCAACGAAAGCAGTGATGGTAACTCATAACGAAACTTCTACCGGGGTAACTAATGACCTGGAAGCAATTGCCAAAGTTGTCAAAGAAGAATACAAGAAATTACTCTTGGTAGACGGAATAAGCAGTGTATGCTCAATCCCCATTGAAACCGATCAATGGGGCATCGACGTAGCAACTTCCGCATCACAAAAAGGGTGGATGCTACCTCCCGGGCTGGCTTTCATCACTTTTAGTAGGGAAGCCTGGGAAGCACACGAACAGTCTACTATGCCTAAATTTTATCTAGATGTTGCAGAATATCAAAGGTACTACGAAATAGGACAACCCCCTTTTACTCCCTCCTTATCTTGCATGTTTGCTCTTGAAACTGCATTGCAAAGAATCCTAACGGAAGGATTGGAATCCGTTTATGAAAGGCATGTCAACATCGGGCAGCACACAAGGAAAAGCATAAGAGAATTAGGATTGGATTTATTTCCAATTAGTGACGACATCGCTTCCAATACATGTACAGCAATAAAAGTGCCTAAAGAAGTGGACGGGGGAGCACTTATAAAGGAGCTTAGAGAAACCCATAAAATTGTCCTGGCAGGTGGTCAAAGCACATTAAGCGGAAAAATATTCCGCATCGGACATATGGGGCTTACAGATCAAAAGGACATCGATGAGGTAGTTAACGCACTTTCAAAGGTCCTACCTACATTGAATAAATAAAATTTATTTGTAACTTTCCTTACAGCAATCCTCTAAACTACGGCAGATGCAGGAGACGTATCTAACAATTCCTTTAGTTCATCGCCTTCAATGCTTTCGTGTTCTATAAGGTACCTGGCCAAAGCTGAAAGTTTGCCCGTATTGCTAACAATGAGATTTTTTGCCGTGTCATAGGCTTCTTGTAACAAACTATGTACTTCATCATCTATCGCTTCAGCAATTTGATCACTATAATCTCTTTGTTCGGAAATTTCTCGACCCAAGAAGACTAATTCCTCTCTTTTACCAAAAGTGCGCGGGCCTAGTTTCTTACTCATTCCAAGACGGGTTACCATTGCACGTGCAATATTAGTCGCCTGTTCCAAGTCATTGCCAGCCCCTGTAGTAATCTCGTAGAACATAACTTCTTCAGCCACTCGTCCGCCCAAAGCTGCTGCTAATCTCGATGATAATTGATTTTGAGTAACAAGTGCTGTCTCTTCTTCAGGCAAAAATCTAGTATGACCACCCGTTTGGCCCCGAGCGACAATTGTGACTTTAAATGGTGGATCTGCATGAGGAAGCAAATGTGCTACCAAGGCGTGACCAGCCTCATGATAGGCCACCATTTCTTTTTCCCTATCACTGATTACTTTATTTTTCTTTTCAGGTCCAGCTATAACTCTATCTATGGATTCTGCAAGTTCATCATGACTTATTATGCTCTTGTCTCGACGAGCCGCTAATATAGCTGATTCATTCAATAAATTCTCAAGATCAGCCCCGCTGAACCCAGGGGTTTGCTTGGCTATAGATTTCATGTCAGCGTCATCAGATATAGGCTTACCTTTAGAGTGCACTGCTAAAATGTCTTCACGTCCTTTTACATCAGGACTATCAAGGGTTACTCTTCTATCAAATCTGCCCGGCCGCAGCAACGCAGGGTCCAAAATGTCTGGACGGTTTGTAGATGCCAAAACAATCACATTAGTGTTAGTGTCAAAACCATCCATCTCCACCAAAATTTGATTCAAAGTCTGTTCCCGTTCGTCATGACCACCACCAAGCCCAGCACCCCTATGCCTACCAACAGCATCGATTTCATCTACAAAAACAATACAAGGCGTGCTTTTTTTTGCCTGTTCAAAAAGATCCCTAACTCTAGAGGCCCCAACCCCAACAAACATCTCGACAAATTCCGAGCCACTAATAGAAAAAAACGGCACCCCGGCCTCACCTGCAACAGCTCTCGCCATGAGAGTTTTACCAACCCCAGGAGAACCCATTAGTAAAACTCCTCTCGGAATCTTGGCACCTAAAGCCAAGAATTTCTCCGGAGTTTTCAAAAAATCCACGACTTCCTTCAATTCTTCTTTCGCTTCATCTACCCCAGCAACATCAGCAAAGCTAACCTCTGGTTTTTCACTATCAAACATTCTAGCCTTGGACTTACCAAAACTGAAAGTCTGACTTGTACTACCCTGAGCCTGTCGCATCATAAAAAGTAATATCGCTCCGAAGAACAAAATAGGCAGAAAATTGAGCAATACTCCTAAAAGGCTGCCAACCCCACTATTCCCTTCGACAGATACCTCTAAACCTCCCAATCCTTGATTAACTCCAGCCGATTCCAATAATTCGACTATGCTGGACCCAGACTCTTTTCTAGAAGTTAAATTTCTCTCATCAAGAGTCACAGCACTAAGGGTATCCCCCTTGACCTCAATGCTCCTTATTTTCCCCTCAGCAGCCATAGTTATCATTCTGCTGACAGGAACTTCTGAAGAATCTTTGAAAGGCTCGCCGAAAACAGTAAAAAATATTGCAAGAACAGCGACACCAATCAAAAGATATATGAACATACTACGCATGGAGCGAGGATTCATAACAAAACCTACCTAATACTTAATAAAGTCCTTCTTATGCACATTTCGAATCCTTGAAAAAAGCATAAGTAAAATAACCCATAAAAAAACATTTACAAGTGTATTAATATTACAATACTCATTGAGGTAGGAGCAAAATTTGAGGCTGGTTCACCACATTGATCGATAATAGGTGTACAAGTTGGACCCCTCCGCTAACGTATCCAAAAGTAGATTACACAGCCTTTGCTATACTTGGTGCTGACTGGAAGAACCTGTCTTCGGCAGATCTTGATAAACTGATTTAAAACAAATTAGCAGTTAAGCAATAATGATAGTCCAAAAATCTCCTAAAAATACAAACGATCTGTCCAACACAGAAATAGTGGGTCTTGTAAAAAAATTAGGGGTAACTACAGTGTATGGAACATCTTTTGAGGAAATCCATAAGACATCAAAATCGGCATCTATTGGAGATCTAGATTTAGTCATCATAGATCTAAGAGATACTATAAAACATCTAATACAAGTAAGTGCTGCTCCCATTTCAGACCTTAGCTGCCCAATTTTATTAATTTTATCCCCAAACCAGTTAAAAAATATGGAGGCAACCAGTGATACGTTTGATTTCATTGTGGCTCCTATCAATACAGATGAGCTTGAATTACGCATACGTAAATTAACGATTCAGGAAGAAAACGATCTCGATGACGGCACAGTGATAATAGACGATTTAACAATCAATCCAGCAAACTACGATGTGACAATTTCCGGCAAACGTATTGATCTACGTTTTAAGGAATATGAGTTATTGCTTCTATTAGCATCCAATCCAGGACGCGTATACGATAGAGCAACACTGTTAAACCAGATTTGGGGCTATGATTATTTCGGTGGAACCAGAACAGTAGATGTGCACGTACGAAGATTAAGAAGCAAGATTGAAACAGAATCAGATAAAAATTTTATTGAGACCATATGGAACGTAGGATATAGGTTTAAGCCTGTTTAACAAACGAATCAGTCATTGAGTCCAAGATTAATAATTCATTGAACTGAGATGCATCATTAAATGACTATCTAAGTAATGGCGATAATTAGAATGAGTGAGCAAAATCACCCTCAAACCAACAAATTTTGGACCGCAGACACAAAGCCTGTAAAATCAACCAACGCAGGTGGCTTGGATGAGCAACACAAAAATAAGAAGGATAACAGGTGGGTACTTATGACTGAAAATAGTAACCCCATCAGTGAAGAAAACGAATCTGGAGCGGCTACTGGTGCCTTTGAAAGAGCGATCGCCTCAGCGGGAAAAAACTCTTCGAAAGGCAAAAAAAATCAACGGCGTAAGAGCACCAAGAGCGCCAAGCAAGCATCACTAACCCCTGAGAATCTGGTATCCATGTATCGTCGCATGGTGCTATGCAGAACCTTAGACGAACGTATATGGATGTTGAATCGCCAGGGGAAAGCAGCCATTATGGCCTCAGCTCAAGGACATGAAGCCGGCCAGATTGGCTCTGTATCTGCCTTAAGAAAAGGCTACGACCAATTCTACATATATTACCGTGACTTCGCGGTCCTGTTGGAATTGGGATTGACACCTACCGATATCATCAAAGGGTTCACAGCAAAAGAAGGTGAACCTCTAAGCGGAGCCAGACAATTCCCCACACATGGAGCCCACCCTGAGTTCGGTATTATAAATCTGTCCAATGTGGTCGCTACCCACATACCTCAAGCCGTGGGTTCAGCACTTGCATCTAAAATGAAAGGTGAAGACAGAATCTCTGTTGCGTATTTCGGAGATGGAGCGGCGAGCGCAGGAGATTGCCATGAAGCGATGAATTTTGCTGCCATACATAAACTACCGGTCATATTTTTTTGCGAAAACAACAAATATGCGATTTCTGTGCCCTTATCGAAGCAAATGGCTACTGATAACATTTCTTCAAGGGCTCAAGGATACGGAATACCAGGAGTATCGGTCGATGGATGTGATATCACCGCTGTTTTTGAAGCAACTACTCAGGCCGCGATTCGGGCTAGAGCAGGGGAAGGACCCACATTTATTGAAGCTGACGTTGAAAGATATCTTCCTCACACCAGTGACGATGATGACTCCATCTACCGCAGTCCTGAAGAAATAGAACAAGCCAAAACCAGAGATCCGGTAAAAACCTTGAAGGATCAATTGATATCTATGAGTTTAATTGACGAACAAGAAGATCAATCAATTTTCGATGAAGCAAAAAAAATAGTTAACGAAGCGACAGACGAGGCCGAAAAAACTCCTTACCCTGGAACAAGTGAATTTGGGAACCACGTTTATGGACAATAAGGCTGCTAACAAATGCCAGTAAAGACATTATTGGAAGCGGTACGGGACGCTATGCATGAAGAAATGCATAGAGATCAAAAAGTATTCATAATGGGAGAAGACATTGGAGCTAGGGGCGGAGTGTTTCTTGCAACTGACGGTTTCCTTGAAGAATTCGGTGAATCTAGGGTAATAGATACTCCTTTGGCAGAGTCTTCGATTGCGGGAATAGCCCTCGGTGCATCAATGCATGGAATGAGGCCAATAGCTGAAATAGAATTTGGAGATTTCATATGGCCAACAATAAATCAAATCGTAGGAGAGGCTTCTAAAGTACGATACGGAACAGAAGGCAAACTAAATGCTCCGCTTGTTCTAAGAGCACCCCACGGGGGTGGGGTCCGAGGTGCCCTTTACCACTCTCAAAGTGTTGAGGCATTTTTCAGTCATGTACCAGGTTTGAAAGTGATAACCCCTTCTACTCCATATGACGCGAAAGGCCTGCTGAAATCAGCGATTCGTGATGATGATCCTGTCGTGTTTCTAGAACATAAACGTACATATCGTCTCGTCAGAGGAGAGGTACCAGACGAAGAATATACCATCCCAATCGGAAAAGCCGACATAAAAAAACAAGGCAACGATATAAGCGTAATCACCTATGGTTTAATGGTCCATCATTGTTTAGAGGCTGCAAACACACTCGAAAATGAAGGTATAAGTGTGGAAGTGTTAGACCTCAGAACAGTTAGACCTATTGATGAGGAAGCAGTTTTGGACACGGCGAAAAAAACCGGGAAGGTTCTGGTTGTCCATGAGGACAATAAAGCCCTTGGAGTTGGCGCAGAAGTTTCCGCCATAATCTCAGAATCTGCCTTCGAATATCTTGATGGCCCAATTACCAGATTAGCGGGACCCGAGATACCTGCGATGCCATTTAGTCCTCCTTTAGAAGAAATGTACATGATTAATACAGAAAAAATCCTTCACGCCATAAGACAATTATCGGAGTACTAGGCACATGAAAATAGAACTCCCACAAGTTGGTGAATCAGTAACAGAAGGCGTAATCGGCAAGTGGCTAAAAAATGTTGGCGACAGTGTAGAGAAATTCGATCCGCTCGTTGAAGTAGTAACCGACAAAGTTAATATGGAATTACCTTCACCTGTGACGGGTACTTTAAAATCAATAATGGTCCATGAGGGTGATACCGTACCTATGGGTACGATAATTGCTGACATAGAAGTTGAAGGTGATCAAAATATACCTGATCCCTCCGGGCCGTCCCAATCAACTCCAACAACCCCCCAAATAGGAACCATTGGGGAGTTATTAAAAGATGTATCTCCGGTGGGTCCAACTGGCTCAGGTGGTCCGGCAAACAAGACCGATGAAGCCCTACGAAAATCACCTGATGAAAGTCCGATTTCCCAGCAAGGACAAAACAAAAAAGGAATATATTCCCCAGCCGTTTTACGCTTATCAGAAAAACATCAAATTGATCTGAGCAGCATAGAAGGTACAGGAATTAATGGAAGAGTTACACGGAAAGATGTTCAAAATCATCTAGAAAGCATCGCTATTGCTGACAGCCACACTGCAGATTCTGCTGAAACCATATCTATCAGTCCAGCATCCCTCGAATCCAATGAGGATGAACAAAGAATACCAATAACTCCCATCAGAAAAATAATAGCTGAAAACATGGTCAAAAGTGCTACATTAATTCCTCAAGCTTGGGGACAAACCGAAGTTGATGTAACAAATCTCGTAGCTATCAGAAACTCTCTAAAAGTATCTTTCAAAGAACGCGAAGGAATAAGCCTAACTTACTTACCTTTTGTTATAAAAGCAGTTTCGGAATCTCTAAAGGAAAACCCTTTAATGAATTCCTCTTGGGGGAAGGACTCTATCATTCTGAAAAAGAGAGTCAATATAAGTATCGCAATCGCAGCACCAGATGGTCTTGTAGTACCTGTGATCAAGGACGCTGATACATTAAGCATTTCGGGCCTTGCAAAAAAGTTAAATGAATTAACCACAAAAGCTCGCGAAGGGAACCTTACAATGGAAGATGTACAGGGTGGAACCTTCACAGTCAACAATACAGGAGCCCTAGGGACCACTTCTTCAATACCCTTAGTGAATTACCCACAAGCAGGAATAATGACAACAGAGGCCATCATAAAACGCCCTGTGGTAATAGATGATGCTATAGCGATAAGATCTATGATGAATATATGCCTTTCCTTCGACCATAGGATCATGGATGGGCAGGAAGCTACTGGATTCAATACGTTAGTAAAAAGAAAATTAGAATCGATTAGCAGTAATACACCAGTATATTAAAGGATGTGATGAACCAAATCATCACCAAATACAACGGTATTGTTCCTTATGAAAAGTCGATGGAACTTCAAAAGGAAATCCATAGTTCTGTGGCCAATGGGGGTCCTGATCATCTATTACTGCTTCAGCACGATCACGTAATCACAATGGGAAGGACGGCAAATCCCAACGATATTCTGGTTGATCCAAATGTGTTGGAAAATTTGAATATATCTGTGCACCAAACAGACAGGGGGGGTGAAGTAACGTACCACGGTCCAGGCCAATTAATCGGGTATCCAATCATCAACCTTAGAAAACACAAATTGGGACCTTTAGACTACCTCGAAATTTTAAAAACATCTTTGTCTGTAGTTATTAACGCCCATGGACTTGAATCAAAATTTAAGGATGTTCCCACAGGGGTATGGGTAAATGATTCAAAAATTGCATCTCTGGGCATTAAAGTCAGCCAAGGAGTGACATTGCATGGATTTGCATTAAACGTAAACACAGATTTGGATTTTTTTGATTACATAATCCCTTGCGGGTTACCTGAGGCAAAATCAACCTCAATGAAGAAAGAACTAGGGCATTCTTTGTGCATGACGACAATATCAGAGAAAATCACACATCATTTGGCTAAATCCCTCAAATTAGAAGTTGTGCCTTCCAGTATTAAAACAGGCGGCGGACGATAAATTAAACACCCATTTCCGTTGTGCCAGTAACAAGATACATTACCCTCTCAGCAATGTTGGTTGTTCTATCAGCCACCCTCTCTAAATCATGAGATACCCAAAGAAGATACGTAGCTCTTTGAATCGTAGAAGGATCAGCCATCATATAGGTTAATAATTCTCGGTAGACCTGTTCGTAAATCTCATCGACTTCATCATCATCACGGTATACCTGCCTAGCACCTTCTATATCTCTACCCACATAAGATTCTATGCTTCTTCTTAGCATACTTACTGATTTTTCTGCCATTCTAGGAATGTCGATCAACGGCTTTAAAGGGGGCAAATCCCCCATAGCAATACTAAGTTTCGCTATACCCTCCGCATAATCGCCCATACGTTCCAATTCATTAGCGACCATCATAGCCGATATGATTACTCTTAAATCCACAGCCATTGGCGCTTCAAGAGCAATCAAATCAACACATAGATCTTCCAAAGCCTGTTGCTTGTTATCTATTTCATCATCTTCTTCTACAACTTGTTTAGATAACTCAATATCTCTAGATTTAAGCGCATCAATAGACTTAAAAATAGCCTTCTCCACCATACTAGCAAGCTCCACAACCTCATCCTGAACCTGATTAAGTTTTCTTTCAAAATCGCCTCTTGGCATATCACCTACCCCCTTTAGCTAAACCTACCTGTAATATATTCCTCAGTCCTTCCGTTAGTTGGATTCGTAAATATTTTTTGTGTATCGTCATGTTCCACTAGGTACCCAGATCTGTTTTCCCCGACCATAAAAAAAGCTGTCTCATCAGAAACTCGCGCAGCTTGTTGCATATTATGGGTCACAATAACAATCGTGTATCTCGTACTTAAATCCCTTACTAGTTCTTCAATCGCTAGGGTAGCTATAGGATCAAGAGCCGATGCTGGTTCATCCATCAAGATAACTTCGGGCTCGATCGCCAAAGCCCGGGCGATGCAAAGTCTCTGTTGCTGTCCACCTGACAAAGCGAATGCGCTGTCATTCAGCCTATCCTTAACTTCGTCCCAAAGAGCCGCATTTCGAAGAGACCTTTCTACAGCTTCATCCATATTGCCAGTGAATCCATTTACCTTAAGCCCGAAGGCAATGTTTTGGTAGATAGATTTAGGAAAAGGATTTGGTTTTTGGAAAACCATACCTATCCTTGAACGTATTTCGGTAGCATCCACATCAGATTGATAAATATTTTGATTTTCGAATAGAACCTCACCTTCTATGGAAGTTCCAACTATCAAATCGTTCATGCGATTCAAGCATCTCAGGAAAGTACTTTTCCCGCACCCAGATGGCCCTATCAATGCTGTAACGGACTTTTCCCGAATCTTCATACCAACATCTTTTATAGCCCTAAAATCCCCGTAATAGACATTGAGATTATTAACTTCAAGGACATATTGACTGTTCATTGTGCCCACTGTTTTCTTGTTTGGTTATACATGTTGATATTATTCTATTCCTCCGATCGAATTTGATATTTATTCCTTAAGAAAACAGCAATCGCATTCATTGACAGTAATATGACCAATAAAACAATAATTCCAGCGGCCGCAAGCCCTCTAAATTCATCCTGAGGCCTGGAAACCCAGTTGAATATTTGAATTGGGAGCACTGTAAAACGTTCCATGGGATGCCCGGGTATAAAAGTAAGATAAACTAAGGCACTTATCGCGATAACAGGAGCAGCTTCACCTATTGCTCTAGACATCGCTAGGATCGTCCCTGTGAGAATACCCGGAACTGCTGATGGCAATACCACCCCTTTTATGACTTGCCATTGATCAGCCCCCATCGCATAAGCAGCCTGCCTATAAGAATCAGGAACTGCCCTAATGGACTCTCGGGAGGCTAGTATAACAATAGGCAAAACAAGTAAAGATAAAGTTAAAGATCCGGCGAGTACACTTCTTCCCAGGTTCATTAGATATACGAACAACGCTAACCCTAAGAGTCCGTAAACTATGGAAGGGACGCCCGCAAGATTCGCGACATTAATCTCTATAAAGCGTGTAAAAAAGTTTCTAGGTGCGTATTCTTCCAAATAGATAGCGGCTCCAACCCCAACAGGTACAGTAAACAACGCAGTCATTACCATAAGCCAAACCGTCCCCATCAACGCAGAGAAGAGTCCCGCCTCCTCTGGGTGCCTAGAAGGATAGTCAGTTATAAAATGCCAACTCAACCAGGGAATACCCTTAGTCAACACATCAAAAAGTAGTACTGCTAAGCCAATAATTCCAACACAAACAGACAATAAGAAAATGGTGTAAAAAAAAGCGCCCAAGGTTTTCCTGAGTTTTCTTCTCGGGCTCATATGGGTACGATTTACCTGCATCTCAGAACCCATATCTAATACTTCTCCCTAAATCGACTAACGACCCAAAACCCAAGAAGATTCATTACAAGAGTCATGCAGAATAACAACAATCCAACAGCAAAGATCGTGTTGTATTCAAGAGAACCTACCGGAGCCTCACCCAAACTCAACTGCACGATGTAAGCAGTCATTGTTTGTATGCTCTCCATCGGGTTGAAACCCATTCTGGGGGTAGCACCAGCAGCAATTGTCACTAACATGGTTTCACCAATAGCGCGCGAAAGAGCCAGAATAAAAGCTGCAATGATACCGGATAAGGCAGCAGGCACCACTATCCTTGTGCTAACTTCATATCTGGTGGCACCTAAAGCATAGGCACCTTCTTTTAGATTTTTGGGGACCGCTATCATAGCATCCTCACTCAAAGATGAAACCATGGGAATAATCATTACTCCCATAACGATCCCAGCACTTAAAGCATTGAATATCAAAAGATCATCAAAAATGTGCTGCAATTGTGGAGTCAGAAATGTTAAAGCAAAATAACCATAAACAACCGTCGGGATCCCCGCCAACACTTCCAGTATTGGCTTTATCACTCTTCTCACTTTATCTGGCGCATACTCAGAAAGAAAAATCGCAGTCATGAGACCGATGGGAAGTGCTACAACAGCGGCAATAACTGTCACCAGTAACGTACCACTCAACAATGGCAAAACCCCGTAAGCCCTCGGCTTCAGGATGGGCGTCCACCTGGTTCCAGTCAGGAAATCCCAAACAGATATTTCGCTAAAGAAACTCATAGCTTGATATATGAGCGTAATCAAAATACCTGCAGTGGTAAGTATTGAAACGATAGCACAGGAGAAAAAAAGCCATTTGACGATAGTTCCCTCAAGGCGAACCATCGGTTTTTTACTCGAATTTCTTAAATCAACCATCTTTTGGGAAAATCAATCCTTCAATTGCCTTTCTTGTTTTCCAAACTATCCAATATTAAGCTTTCAGCAAGATAAACCCCAAACCTTGCATTCCCTCGCAATCTTCAACATCAACTTAATTTTATTCTCGAGTAACTAATAGCCGTCCCAAATCCAGTTTCACTTCATACCTATCACTTGAGTTTCCTTATATTCTCCTCATATACACCAGATCCTGAAGACACGTAACCCACTTCATTTGTTAACTCAGGACCGTGCTCCATATAAAAATCCACCAACATTTTCACCTCTGGCCTCTTGTAACTATCCATGTTGACATATATGAACAAAGGTCTCGAAAGTGGAGAATATTCTCCGGAAAGAATGGTCTGAGGGCTTGGCTTTACACAACCGGAACCACTATCCACCGCAACAAGCTTCAGATTATCTTTGCTTTCCTGGTAGTAAGCATATCCAAAGTAACCGAGCGAACCTTTGTCGCCAGCTATCCCCTGGATAAGAACATTATCATCTGCAGAAGCAGTGTAATCTGGACGTGATAGTTGAACTTCACCCATTATCTCTTCAGTAAAATAATCAAACGTTCCGGAATCAGTGTCTGGACCATATAGACGCATCTTCTGATCAGGAAATTCAGCCCTAACCTGTTTCCAGTTATTAATTTCAGAACCTGGCTCCCATATCATTCTGAGTTCTTCGGTAGTTAAACAATCAACAAAATCATTTGCGGGACTTACCATCACGGACAAACCGTCGGTCCCCAACCTAAGCTCGACATATTTGATTCCATTTTCTTCTGCTTGACTGGTCTCTCTAGGATTCTCCATATGTCGTGAAGCATTGGAAACATCTGTCTCCCCGATAGTGAACCTCTTGAATCCTCCACCTGTCCCAGAGACGCCCACGTTCACACGGACATTTGGGTACAATTCATTGAATTCCTCAGCAACTGCCTCAGAAATAGGATATACAGTGCTCGATCCATCTATCTCAACAGTTCCCTTAAGGTTAGCATCACCGTTGTCCGCTGGGTGCTCCTGACCAAGAGCTGCTGATGCGGCCGGTGCTTCTTCCTCCTCATCTCCACAAGCCACTACAACGAACAGTGATAGAATCACTACAATCATAAGCAACGGTGCCCCGAACCTCATATTATTTATATTGATCATTCTCTTATTCTTAGACCTCCTGGCCTATCTTTTAGTAAAAACACTTCCCGAAAACCAAATCCGGGATATTTCATTTAATGAACTTTTTGAATTTCTGAGATATTCATCACATAAATACTAGCCCTCAAATTACTCACTTTGGTTAACACATGATTAACGAGGATTTAAGGGATATTACGAATGAAAATAACAGGATATCGACAAGCCAAAATTAAGCATTAAAAAAACAGATTTACGAAATAACTTTACGTAAACTCACCTAAGACAAAGACAAGGTAAAGCTAAAAACACTACCCTCACCCTCAACACTATCCACACTTACATCCCCACCATGTGCCTGCACCAGGTGTTTTACAATAGCTAATCCCAAGCCAGAACCACCATCTCTTCTGGATCTATCTGCCTTGTAGAATCGTTCAAACACGTGGGGTAAATGTTCTGAAGCAATACCAGTACCATTATCTTCAACATCTATCAAAACATGTTTGTCAGAAACTCTACTGCGGACGATGATAGAACCATCCGTAGAGGTAAACTTAATGGCGTTCTGAAGCAAATTTACCAATATTTGCAACAATTTATCTGATTGAGCAACTACATTGATATCGGACTGAATTTCAGACGTTATATTTAAATCTACAGGGCTTTCAGATCGCTTAACTAACTCTATTGCCTCTTCTACTTTTAGTTTAAGTTGCAATGGAGCCATGTTCACGACCTCTTGCCCGCTTTCTATACGAGAAAGCTCCAGTAAGACATCAACCATGGAAGTCATACGCTCAACTTCTTTCTGTATTCGCATAATGAAATCAGAGGCAACTTTTTTATCATCTATTGCGCCGTCTTCCAGGGTTTCCACCATTGCACGAATAGAAGATATAGGGCTTCTCAATTCATGTGAAACATTACTAACAAATTCCTTCCTGGTGGTTTCAATTTGCCTAAGACCAGTCAAATCATGAATTGTTAACAAGGCTCCCCGTTCTGACTCTTGCCCGAGAGGCGTGGCTGTCACACTTAGAAAACTTCGCGTTTCAGGTATCTCAACTTCCACTCGTCGGAGCGTGCTTGACTGAAGGCATTTTGAATACAATTGAAGTATTTCATGATCGCGAATGACTTCGGAAATCCTCATTCCCACAGTATCTGCAGCTGAAATTATAAAAGTCTCCGCGGCTGTTTGATTTATTAGGGTAATCACTCCTTCTCTATCTATGGAGATCACACCATCAGCCATCGTATTCAATACGGCAGAAATTGTATCTCGATCATTGGAGATGTTTTCCACCATTTCAGAAATTGTATCTGCCATAAGATTAAACGCATCTGCTAATTCTGCAGTCTCTTCATGTGAGGACACCCTAACTCTATAAGTTAAATCGCCAGACTCTATCTTAGTCGCTCCAGCTGTCAATACTTTTATTGATCTACTCGTTCGGCGAGCAATGTATAAACCTAGTATGACAGAGACACTGGGCACTACTAATCCAATGAGTAGCGCTCTTATTACAATTGAATCAACTTGATTTTCAAGATTCTCATTATAGGAATAAACTCGTACTTTTCCGTATCTTTCCCCGTTACGGACTATAGAGGCTTCTGAAAACGATACGCCACCAATTGAATGATCCTTATCTGCTGTATTTAAAGTTTTGGTATCCAACAAAACCGCATCTTTGTAATCTAAAACAACAACTCTATGTTCATAGTTTTCTTCGAGAGATAATTCTTTCAGATTCGAACCGGCCAACAAATCAGCTATTAGTCGGGATTGCTCTTCTGATTGTATGGCAGACTGATGTCTAATTATTTCTTTGATATACCCAGACATAAAATAGCTCACCAAAACCATTACCACCACAATGATCCCGGTGTATGTGACCGCGATACGCCAATGCAACGATCTTGGAATGATTCGGGAAAGTAAATTCAACATCAGCCTCCAAAATTACTACCCGTCAAAACGATACCCAACTCCACGAACTGTAACTATCTTAGTAGGTCGAGACGGATCGTCTTCTATTTTTTCCCTAATCCATCTGACGTGTACATCAACCGTACGAACATCACCTATATATGCATGGCCCCAGAGGCTTTCTAAGATTTGATCTCTGCTATACGCACGACCAGCATTGGAGGCAAGTAGGGCTAATAGTGAAAATTCACGAGGTTTCATTTCTATTGGCATACCTGAAAGACGAACCATATGACTGGCTAGGTTTATTTCCAGTTCACCTGCCACAATTTTATCGCTTTTTGAACTATTTGCATTTCCCCGTTCTTCGTTAGCTCTTCTGAGTGCATTTCGCACACGTGCCATGAGTTCCCTCATACTGAATGGTTTGGTAATGTAATCATCAGCTCCTATTTCCAAACCGACTACCCGATCTATCTCCTCAGATTTTGCGGAAAGCATAAAAACGGGAACGTCCATGTCTTTCCTTAAAATTCTACAAACCTCGAACCCATCCAACGAAGGCAACATAACATCAAGTATCACCAAATTTGGAGACAGTTCTTTAGCCTTCTCAAGTCCTATCTCTCCATCAGAGGCTCCATAAACCTCGTAACCTTCTTTTGATAAACTATATTTAATAGCTTCAAGTATGTTCTCTTCATCCTCAACGACAAGAATTTTTTCTCCAGCCAACCTATTTCTCCCATCTAACAATTAATTGGTTTTAAATAAACTCCCCTTATTAGAAAATTGGAAAAATGCATTTCTGTCAATACCTACTGTTTGACCCAAATAAAAAAGTCAAAGAATTAACATCGCATCACCAAAACTGTAAAACCTGTAATCATGTCGAATTGCTTCCTCATAAGCATGAAGAATAAACTCTCTATCAGCCAAGGCACTGACTAACATAAGCAGTGATGATTTAGGTAAATGAAAATTCGTGACAAGTTGATCGACCATATTAAATTTATAACCTGGTGTTATGAAGATATCGGCCCAACCTGACCCTGCAACTATTGGATTAGCATTTCGTTTTTGTGAGGCATTTTCAAGTAGTCTTGTCGCTGTTGTTCCCACTGATATTATTTTTCTACCTTGTTTCTTTGCCTTGCTTAAAACTGATGCGCATTCATCCGACAATTCCCAATATTCAGAATGCATTTTATGGTCAACAGGATTATCAGCCCTAACTTCCCTAAAGGTATCCCACCCAACATGTAAAGTTACAAAAACAATTTCACAACCTTTTTTCTTTATGGATGACATCAATGGTTCAGTGAAATGCAATCCCGCAGTAGGAGCAGCTATGCTACCGTCTTTCCTAGCATAGATTGTTTGGTAGCGATCAGGATCCGAGACTCTGTCTTTAATATATGGCGGCAGGGGCATTTCTCCATGTGTTGGAATATTTTCTTCACCAAATATTCGTACCGTTCGAGTACCGTCAGGGTGAACTTTTTCCACAAATCCTGACATTTCTGCCCCGATCTCCGTACTAATTGTAAATTGAGATCCTTTCTTCAATCTTTTCCCAGGTTTAACTAGGGCTTTCCAAAGCTGATCCTCCAACCTAGAAAGTAACATCAACTCAATGTCATTACCAGATTCTCCCTTTCCATAAAGCCTCGCGGGAATCACTTTACTATCGTTAAAAACAAGTACATCACCTTCACGCAAATAGTCCAAAATGTCTGTGAAAGTTCTATGGTGTATCGATTTTTCTGATCTATCAACCACCATTAATTTCGAACTATCCCTAGGTTCTACTGGAACCTGGGCAATCCGACCTTTTGGAAGATAATAATCAAAATCACTTGTCTTCATAGTAAACCCTGCCAAATATCCACGGAGTATCAACTAATTGTATCGGGATTTAACCGCCGTATTGGTCAACACACCCTATATATTTCTACACAGCCCTATCTAAGCATCTAATACTGCTTTAAAATAGTGCGGCATTCTTCGAATATTTCGGTGATGTGAATAATGATACTACTGAGAATAATACTTTTTCTTATCGATGCTATAAAACAATTTTTACATAAAAATTGTCAGTACATGGCAGCGGCTATTTCTTTCTACGCTCTTTTTTCAATGTTTCCTTTAGGACTTGCTGTAATATCAATATTAGGTTTCATTATTGGGACAGAATCGAGCAACGAAACTCTCGCCAAAGAAATCGCTGATGTATTACCAATATCAAGTGACCTGATTGGCAGCACTATGGAAGGAATTATTAGTGCTAGAGCCATCACAGGAATAGCCAGCTTTGTCGGGCTTGTGTGGACGTCGTCCGCTGCTTTCAGTGCAGTAAGGAAAGGAATAAATACCGCTTGGGGGGTAACGACGCCCAGGGCATTCCTTTGGGAAAGAATCATTGACATAGGCCTCGTATTCGCAGCGGGATTGTTGGTTTTAATAATACTATTTACTGCCCCATTGATAGAAATAATACGGCAAATATTTGAATACACTCTCCCTCAAAATGAAATTCCAGCAGATATGATATGGGGCACAATCGCCGATCTTGTCTCTCCACTGCTGGCCTTCATATCAATCCTTATACTTTATAGATGGTTGCCTAATACTAAAGTCAAGATCATACATGTGGTTCCTGGAGCTTTGCTTGCTTCAATCTGTTTCATATTAGCGCAGTTAGGTTTCATATGGTATGTGGGCAAATTCCCTGTATACAACATACTGTATGGGGCTGTAGGAGCAATAATGGCTCTGCTTGCATGGGTCTATATATCCGCCCTAATAATACTGTTCGGAGCTCAAATAACCTCCATGTTTCACGAATATAGCACCTCTTCGTCCAAAAAACCCGGCATATTGAGTTTCTGGACAGGATTCACGAGAGTGCGAGTCAAGATAGTTAACGTCTCGTCAAATGACTAACAGAACCACATTATTATTTTGTCTTATTCTGATCCTTTTGATGATCTGTGCATGCAAAGTAGAGACTGAACCAAATTCAACCATATCAAGTCAATCAAATGAGGATATTAAAACCTCCTTAAATATTGATACAAAAGGAGTGGCATCAGTTTCTGACCTAGTAGCCAAGGTACAACCTTCTGTGGTTTCAATTTCTGTAAATATCGTGTCTAGAGGCTTCTTATACAACTATACTGATGAAGGTTCTGGAACAGGCATGATCCTGAGTGAAGATGGACACATCATAACCAATCATCATGTCATTGGAAATGCTTCAGATATTCAAGTAAGTCTCTTAGACGGTAGAACTTTTCCTGCTGAAGTCATAGGAAAAGACAGCCTAACTGATCTGGCCATTCTGAAAATACCGGTCGACAACTTACAAACGATAGTTTTTGGTGACTCAACGATCTTACGACCAGGTGACCAGGTCATAACAATTGGTAATGCACTTAACTTAAAAGGTGGACCAAGCGTAACTATGGGAATAATTAGCGGCCTGGGAAGAACCGTTGAAACTGATAGAGGTGACTTATATGACATGATACAAACAGACGCAGCTATAAATCGCGGCAACAGCGGAGGCCCCTTACTTGACATGAAAGGACATGTTATTGGCATAAATACCGCGATGTATGGTGGTGCACAGGGAATGGGCTTCGCAATATCCTCATCAATAGCCCAACCAATTTTCAAAAAATTGATTGAAGATGGAAAAGTAGTTAGGCCTCTGATCGGTCTCAGAGGAACAGACGTTACTCAAACACTATCAAACAGATATGATTTGGGTGTCACTGAAGGCGTACTAGTAACATTCACATCAGAAAACGGCCCGGCTTACGAATCAGGGCTAAGAGCTGGCGCCGTGATAATAGCTATAAATGGAACCGAGACGAAGGACATGGCTGATTTCTTAACCACGCTGTGGAGCCATAAAGTTGGAGAAAAAGTAAAAATAGATTATATATTTGAAAAATCCCCACAGGTAACTGAAGTCACTTTAACGGAAAGGCCAAACGACTCATAAATCAACATTTATCATTTACCAGCCACAATCACCCCTATAGACCCACAACCATACCGATAAGTTTTGATTTCAGTAAATCCGTTATTTTGAATTATTTCTGCCAATTCCGAAATACCCACAAATCCTTCTACCGACTTTGTCAAATATATGTATGCGTTTTTGTTTCTAGCAAAAACAATTCCCAAAATTGGAGCCAAAATTCCAAAAAAGACAGGAAATACATTAGACATAAACCACCCTTCCGGCTTTACAATCTCCAATATGATTAGTTTTCCATTCGGACTGATAACTCTCTTTATTTCATTGATCGCAATAGGTAAATTTTGGAAATTTCTAACTCCAAAACCTACCGTGACATAATCAAAGGATCCGTCACCAAAAGGCAATTTGTGTGCATCTCCGACTATCAATGAAACATGATTTGATAAATTCTTGTCTGCAATCTTTTTTGAGGCTACATCTAACATCGCAGGGGTTATATCTAGGCCAACCACATAATTAGCCTTGGATTTACCCAACAGCTCCAGAACAAAGTCGCCGGTACCTGTTGCTAGATCTAAGACATTTCCAGAACCAGCGATATAGTCCACACTCTTCCTACGCCAATATCGATGCCTCCCCATTGTCATCATTGTATTCATTAGATCATATTGGGTGGCAATACCTTTAAACAGTTGAGATACAAATGAAGACTTGGAGTCACCTTTCAACTCTACCAAGGATTAATATCTCCTAAGTTTTTCCATTACCACAGGAATCTCAGGCAGTAAGTCTGACGCCAATAGCCCTGAAACTCCAACGTTTTTCGATACATTACTGGCCGATCGTGAGTGAATGTACACCCCCAAAATAGCAGCCGATAGAAGAGGAACTCGCTGTGCAATTAGCCCTCCGATAATGCCGGCCAAAACATCTCCTGTTCCAGCCGAAGCCAGCGCTGGATTAGCAGCCTCATTTATAAAAGCATCACCGTTTGATGCAGCTATAATCGTGTGGGCGTCCTTTAACACCACGATTTTATTCCATTTGTTAGAATAAAATCGTGATATCCCTAGAGGGTCACCTTGTATTTCATCAATAGGCAATCCCGTAAGCCTAGACATCTCTCCAAGGTGAGGGGTTAATATCACTTCATCTGGCATTCTTTCCCACCATTTATAGAATTTTGCGATCAGGTTGAGACCATCTGCATCAATAATAATTGGAGGACCTTTCAGTCCGCTCAATATCAAATTTCGTATTAGCTTATATTTTTCACTATTTATACCAAGTCCACATCCCACCAGCATCGCTGAATAATTATCAAGTACCTGAGTAATTCCTATGGCTGAGCGCCAACCATCTATATCACCATTAGAAGTTTCTTCCATTTGTAATAAAGTTGCCTCTGGGGACAAAGACAATAATGTAGATGCTATGCTTCGTTGACAGGCAACAGTGACGAGACCCGTACCAGACCTATAGGCCGCCCCTGAAGCCAATGTGGGAGCACCGATAAAATTCTCACTGCCCCCAACAACAAGTAATTTTCCAAACATTCCTTTGTGGGAAAAATCAGGCCTCTCAGGAAGTAACGGGGCTACCATTGTTTCAGTTATTGTATCCAAGTTGAATCCTTCCCCTAAATGTGAGGGTATCCCTATGTTCAAAACACTAACATCACCGCACAATAAGGCACCTGGCTGAACCACATGACACATTTTCAGAAAACCCAATGCAGCAGTAACATCGGCCTTGATAACCGATGTATCCACATTACCTGTATCGACCCCAAGCCCACTAGGCAAATCTATAGCAACTACGGGAATATTTGAAATGTTTTTTTCTATAATATCCAGTTGGTGCCGTAGTTGCCCGTCTATCTTTCGATTTACGCCAATTCCAAGCACAGCATCAATAACAATAGATGACTTTTTTACTAAGTCTTTTAATACTTCATCGTTAGAAACAAAATCGTTTTCCAGACATACGACACCTGCCATTTTGGCGGATTGTTCCTTGGGATTGATTTTATCAATAACCTTTATAGCCGTGACATTAGCACCTTGATCCGCCAGATGTCTACTGACAATATATCCGTCAGATCCATTACCTCCTCCTCCAATAAGAGCGAGGACGTTAACATCTTTTACTGGACCGAATTTAGACACGACAAAGGAAGCAATCGCAGCACCTGCATTTTCCATCAAGGAATCTTTAGTTACTCCAATAGCCTCTGATTTGTCCTCGATACAGCGCATCTGTCTCGACGAGACTACTTTCAATGCAAGTTTCCATTCATTTCCGAGGGCTTGGTTAATAAACCCATATTAAAGCGGATAGGCCAAGACTAAACACTAATTCCCGCTCACCACAACTCAGGGTGATGATACCCCTTGGAATCGAGCAATCTGTCACCGAAAAATTAGCTCCAGGTAAAAACCCATTTTCAACGAAATACTCCAAAAGTTCCCTGTCATCTTCAGGAAGTCGATCTACAGTATAAGAAGACCCAACTTTTACTTCATTTAACGTTAGCAATCCATCTTTGGGCTCGTATGAACTACCTGGAATAGGATGTCCAAACGGACAAGTGGTTGGGTTACCTAATAAATCTACGATTTTATTTTCCAAATATGGCGAAATAGCGTGCTCCAACCGATGTGCCTCCTCATGAGATTGAGGTAGTTCAACTTTAAGCACATCCACAACCAATCTTTTGGCCAACCTATGACGTCTTAAAATACTTTCGGCAGATTGCCTTCCCGTATCTGTTAGGGTTATTTCCTTAGAAGAATTTGTTGCGACTAGCTTTTCTCTAGCCATCCTTTTCAACATAGCACTCACTGAAGGCACGGAGGTCCCAAGGCCTTCACCTTTAGGCAGATCCTTAAAATGCTCTGCTAATTTAGTTATCGTAACAACGACTCTCTGCTCTTCCAATCTGAGAATTGAAAGAAGATAGTTTTCCATAGCCATAGAAAGTCTATTCTCTTCAGGAGCGTTACCCATACCAACACTTCCTTACACACTATCAGCTGCAATTATCGTTTTGTATACTGCTTAGCCTTTCGAGCTCTTTTCAATCCCGGCTTTTTTCTCTCTTTGACTCGCGAATCTCTCGTGAGGAGTCCTGCTTTTTTCAATTGAATTCTAAATTTACCCCCATCAACCTCCGATAAGGCACGGGCTATGCCGTGTCTTAAAGCACCTGCTTGTCCATTGATACCGCCACCTTTCACTTTTGCAACCACTCTATATCGACCTTGAGTGCTCGTTACCGTGAAAGGTTCATTAATTATTTGTTGCCATATACTGTAGGGAAAAGCCTCTTCCATTATTCTTTCTCCAACCACAATAGGGCCAGAATCTTCATACAAGCGTATTTCCGCAACCGCTGATTTACGTCTACCAACCGCGTATGTATAGCCTTGTTGTACCAACTTAATATCTCCTGTTACTAATGAAAATCTTACTCATCAATTTGTGCCTTATGCGGGTGAGATTCATCTGCATAGACTTTGAGGCGAGATAACATTTTCCTGCCTGGAATGTTTTTCGGAAGCATCCCTTTTACAGACTGCTTAATCACTTTCTCCGGATTGGTCGCAATCATCCTTTCGAGATTTGTTTCTTTAAGCCCACCATGGTATCCACTGTGACGATAATATTTTTTTTGACTTAATTTATTGCCGGTAACCTGGATCTTGGATGCATTAATCACGATCACATAGTCTCCCGTATTAAGATATGGCACATAATTTGGTTTGTGCTTCCCTTGTAGCAATCCTGCAATTCTAGATGACACACGGCCCAAAGTTTCTCCATCTGCATCGATAACATTCCATTCTGGTACTAGCGTTGATGCTGTAGGTTGTTGCATCCTTTGTCTTATTGCCATATTTTCGCTCCTATACTAATGGTTAGTAAGATTAGTTTGTAATCTATCTAAATCCCATTGTTTGTTCTCAATAATTAACCTTGTAAAGACATAGGCCTTTAGCAGGCATCCGATCCGTAACTGTGTATTTATTGCCACTAATCACTTGTCGAAGTTCATCCAATCCCATTTTACCTATACCTACTTTTACAAGTGCCCCTACCATTCTTCGAATTTGATATCTCAAAAACCCATTTCCTTCCACTGTATATCGCAACATATTGTCCGTATCATCTATATGAGACCTAACTATTTCCCTAATGGTACATTTACCTTCAAGTTCCGAGGAACAAGTAAATACTTTAAAATCATGCTCTCCCAGAAACAATTTCGCCCCTTCATTCATAACATCCACATCTAACCTATGCTTAACCATAGTTACAAATTTTCGTTTAAGCGGTGATGGTATCTCTGAATTTAGAATACTGTACGTATACACTTTGGAAATTGCGTCCCTTCTTGGGTGAAAATTATAGCTTACCTCCCAAACCTTTTTTACTGATATATCCTCTGGGAGATAATGATTCACAGCGCCAACAAAAGTATTAACTCCATATACAGACCCTGTATTAAAAGCTACCACCTGGCCAGTAGCATGGACTCCTGCATCCGTACGACCCGCACCATTAATTTTTATTTCTTCACCAGTAAATTTATTTACTGATTTTTCAATTTCCTCCTGAACAGTCCGAACATTTTGCTGCCTTTGGAACCCATGATAATTGGTCCCTTCATACTCAACAATCATCGCAATTTTCATTTGGTATAAATTATATAAATAACCGATTAAATGTGATGATTCATTGCTTCATTAGACTAGTTCTAAAATAGCCATTTCTGACGCATCCCCTTTGCGTGGTCCTAATTTTGTGATCCGGGTATATCCACCTTCCCGATCCTTGTACCTAGACCCCAAGTCATCAAATACCTTGTTTACCACAATCTCATCAGTCAATATCGCTAATGCTTGCCTTCTATGGTGAAGTTCACCCTTCTTCCCCAAGGTTATTACCTTCTCGGTCATTCTACGTACCTCTTTGGCCTTAGCGTCTGTCGTCTTTACTGACTCATGCCTTATCAAATCAGTCGTCATATTTCTCAACATAAGCAACCTATGAGCTGTGGGTCTACTTAATTTTCTACCAGATATATGGTGCCTCATGTCAATATTTCCTTAATTATCTTCTGATGCAATGTCCGCTTCCGTTGCATCAATCTCTTCTTTTGTTTCTGGATCCAAATCCTCGGTCAAAATACCATATTCTCTTAATTTATCGTATAACTCATTGTAAGATTTTTCCCCAAAATTCCTTATCTTCAA
>CAZUHE010000007.1:9955-26138 GCA_964620395.1 uncultured Dehalococcoidia bacterium | reverse complement strand
TTGTATTTGGGTACTTGGAAAAATTAAATGGTTGTTATACAAATATGTCTGTAATGGAGATGTATTTTTTACCGCAATTCCTCTTTTCTAATTCGATGAATTTTAGTAAATGACTAATTTTAAATGGCTCTGGTAGGATAAGGCCTACGAAATGTGGAAAACAAATGGACATAAATTTGCTATAGATTCTCTTTCTAGTTCAATGAGACGTGGACGTTTGTCACATGCTTATTTATTGAATGGTCCTGAGGGAATTGGTAAGAAAACATTAGCACTCGATATCGCTTGTTTCGTTAACTGCACGGATACCGCAGAAAATCGGCCATGTGGATCATGCAGTCAATGTGAAAGGATATTGGTAGGCAATCATACTGATATTTTTATATATGACCCTGAGTCTTCGGAAGGCAATTCTGATCTTGTGACTATTGACCAATTGCGGAATGATTTTTTAAAACAGATTCATAGAAAACCATTTGAGGGCCGATGTAGAGTTTTTATTATCGCAGCTCTTGAAAAAATGCGATCCGAACAAGCCAATATATTGTTGAAGACTTTAGAAGAACCCCCTGCTGATGTAATTATCATTTTGTTAACAGAACAAATTGATGATTTACTGGACACTGTAATTTCCAGATGCCAAGTTTTCGCTCTTAGGCCTCTTACAACTTCTGAAGTTACAAAATATGTTGATTCCTACGGGTCTGATCTTGAGACAAATTTTTCTACGGCAGATATAAAGGAAATATGCCGATTGGCAAGAGGTAGAATTGGCTGGGCTAGCAGAGTAATAGACGATCCCCAAATATTGAATAATAGGCGAGTCTTATTAGATAAATATGAATCGGCAATATTTGGGGAGCTTTCCGATCGTTTTGATTTATCAAAGGATGTTGTAAACGGTTTTGGAAAGAACAGGAAAAAAGCTGTTGAGTGCCTGGATTTGTGGCTTACATGGTGGCGGGACGCACTTCTTGTAAAGAGTGGACTTAAAGACGATATTCTAAACGTTTCCAGGATTGACAGGTTCGAACGAGTTGCTTCTTTAATAGAGTTTCAGGATTTAATTTCAATTATTAAATCCTTGCGAATGACTTTCATATACTTGGAAAAAAATATGAATACCGGCCTACTCTTCGACAATCTGATGCTACGTATACCATTTATGCGCTGACTTTGGGATCCTAGCTTTCTTATAATTTAGTGTTCCCAAGGTATAAATGGACGCCATTCTTCCTCCAGATGTCGGTGATAGAAAATGTAATACGGATTTGGTTTGGGGGCTTCTGCCTTGCGCCTAAGGCTCATTTTCGCTTGAGATGGTGTTAACCCTGCTTTTTTGTGATTGCAAGAAACGCATGCACTGACAACGTTTTCCCAGTTATGTTTACCGCCTTTGCACCGTGGTATGACGTGATCGATTGTAAGTTTACGGGTAGATTGACCACAATACTGGCATGTGAAATTATCCCTATAAAATAGAGCTCTTCTGGACAATCTCCTTTCAACTATCGGCTTTTTGACCATGTAAAAAAGCCTTACCACGGATGGCAAGGGGAATATGTCGTGAGCGCTACGGACTTCGCCATGTCCATTTACAATTGATTCTGCTTTTCCGTGTCCCATAAGAACCAAAGCTCTTCTTGCGCTACATATGTTCAATGGCTGATAGTTTTGATTCAGAACTAGCACTGGAGTTTCTATCTGGGCCACGCCTGAAATGGTCATGTTGTACTAAAGTTTAGAATCTAGTAAATCTAATGTGTGATTAAAGTCGTCGGGTAATAGTTCCACAGTTTCGTTCGGTATTAAGCTTATTATTTTTATGTAAATGGGGGCTATGGTTGAGTCGGTAAAGCCTGATTCAAGCCATATCTTTGTTTCTTCCACTTTTGAGCTTATTTTTTCCGAAGGGATTAAGTTCTGCCCCGGGATGTTTGGTATTTGTGACATATTTTGCGATATGTCGAAATCATACGTGAAACGTGCCAATCCGGTAATTACAATAGCGCCCATTAATACACCTATGGTGAGCCCTATAACCATTCCGAATATTCTGTTCATACCAAGCGTTGCTACATCTACAACCATAGTCGCAATGCCCAGCATTTTTAGGACTGATCTAGCTAAAACCAGAGAGGAAATTAATATGACGAAGTAAACTATTACGGTTATATATGTATCAAGTTCAAGGTTGTTTGTGAAAGCATTACCTATGGTTTGAGATACTCGGATGGCGATTAACCAGCCGACAAAAATAGTTACCGCATAGAAAGCGGCCCCAAATAGCCCTGTTTTGGCACCCCAAAAAACGCAAGCTCCTAAGATAACTATAATGAGTATGTCCATCCAGTTCATGGGTGGGCTCCATATCTATTGAAATCAGGATATTTGAATATATTTTCTAGTATACACATTGATTCAGATGTTTTAGTATGGTCGATTTCCTCAGTCATTTCAGGATATGTCATGTTTTAGGGGATTCTGGCGGGACAGGGTTAATCAGCCCGTTTGTAAGGGATATTGGCATAAGTTTGTCTAGTTCGTCCAGAGTCCACTGCCCTTGCTTGTGAATGCTTTTTGTCACTTTGCGAGGTGAATATAAAGATAAAGCCCACCCGTGGGTGCCGAAAACTTGCCCAGTTATGCCATCTGCGGCATCGGTGCATAGGTATACGACCTTAGGAGCATTGTTGGCTGGATCTGATGCTTCTTTAGGTGGGGTTGAGGAGATTTTACCAGTGGACTCGGCAAGATCGTTTCTGAGATCGGTCGTACTTTGAGGTATTGATTCGGTCATTCTGGTTGCCCCCCCGGGGTAAACAGCGTTTACCATGATCCCATAGGGCTGAAGCTCCTTTGCAATAGCTCTAGTAAATCCAACCATACCTTCTTTTGCTGTTGAGTAATTCGCCTGTCCGGAACTTCCTAAACCTGAACCTGAGGAAAAAAGAACTATGCGACCGTATTTTTGGTTGATCATGTGTGGTATGACATTTTTAACCATGTTGAATGCGCCGTGCAAATGTACTTGTAAGACAGAGTCCCATTCTTCTTCAGTCATGTTAAAAACCATTCGGTCTCTGAGTATGCCAGCTGGATGAACTAATATATCCACCCTTCCGAAATTTTCAATAGCCGTTTCGACAATTTTTGAGGCGCTATCAAAATCAGCTACTGAATCGTAGCAAGATACAGCTTCTCCACCCTCTTTTCTGATTTCTGAAACTACTAAATCTGCTGGTAGATCGGAATCGCCAATACCGTCCAGCGAGGCTCCAATATCGTTGACAACAATTTTCGCCCCGTCTCTCGCTAGCCAAAGCGCAACTTCACGTCCAATCCCGCGTCCTGATCCCGTTACTATGGCAACTTTTCCCTTTAATCGGTCTCCCATTTTAGTCTCCCTTCAGACCACATTTACTTTTGAAATTAATTACAGGTTTATATATCTTTTAGAATCCCTTTCCTATCATTTTTGGGAAAAGTATGTCCATTTCATCCATTGTGAAATTACCCCACTTATTTACAGTTTTTTCAGTGGTCGGATTGGAGTATAAATAAATACTTCCTCCTCTTATTCCGAATACGTTGCCGTTTACATGCGGGGATTGGTCAGTTGAAAGATACACGACCAGAGGAGCAACGTTGTCTGGGTGGTCTGGCGATGTTTCCCCCTCCCATTGCAGTATTGGTGAAGTAGGCCCTATACCAGATCTTTCGTCTCTTGCTGGGCCTGGGGCCATAGGGATTCTTTGTTCTTCAAGTAGCCCTGGAAATAATCTCGTGTTGGCCATAGCGGATACGGCATTAGCAGTCACTCCGTATTTTCCCAAGTCCAACGCGAGGGTCCGAGTCATTCCTATAATACCTTCCGTTGCAGCTGCATAATTTGATCTTCCAACATCCCCTAATCCGGAGTCAGAGACCATGTTTATGATTCGCCCACTGCGTTGTTGGCGAAATAAAATGGACGCATATTTGGTTGCCGTGAATGCGCTTTTAGCATTATTCCTAACCACAGAATAAAAATCATCTGGCTCCATTTGATATATCATTTGGTCTCTTAAAGACCCTACTGAATTTATCAATATGTCCACCCGGTTATAATTATTTAGAGCTGTTTTGATAAGGTTTTCCCCTCCTTCCATTGTCGACACATCATCGTAGTTCGCCACTGCTTCGCCGCCATTTGACTTTATCTCAGCCACTGTTTGATCAGCGGCGTGCTTTGAGCTTCCGACACCATTCACCTCGGACCCTTTATCATTCACTAGGATAGAGGCCCCCTCAGTTGAAAGTAACTTGGATATGCTTTTACCTATTCCACGTCCTCCACCCGAGACAATAGCCACTTTTCCTTCAAGTCGATTCCCCATTTATTTCCCCCTGCCGTTATATCTGTGTCCGTTGGTGTTTTGTTTCCGCTTTTGGTTCAATATTTTGCACACTATGAAAATTGTTTGGACCCTTAACTCTATTTACATTGTGGTGATTCGCTGTTTCCTTATGTGCTTAAATAATTGCGTATCATACTATTCTTTGGAGATCCTTGTTCCGTAGATGTCCACATGAGCTAATGGCAATTCTAAATCATGTAATTGAGGTTCTACAATTTCTCTGTCTCCAATTACAACTATGGATATGTTTTCAACATCAACATGTTTTTCTGCTGATGTTAAAACATCATTAATTTCTAATTTTTGTAACCGTTCTATGCTGGCCTGAAAATAATTTAAAGGTAATTTAAATACGGACATGTTAATTAGCTGAGTCATAATTTGTTTATTTGTTTCAAATTGTGCAGGGACCCCGCTGAGCAAACCGTTTTTGGCGTGATTAAATTCATTTTCTGACACGGGATTATCTGATTTTAAACCGTTAATTTCACTTATAATTTCCCTTATTGCATTTCCCGTTACTTCCGTTTGTACACTGCCTTTGGATTGCCATGAAGAAGAAATTGAGTTCCAACTAATTCTGGAGTAAAAACCATAGCTATATCCTTTGTCTTGTCGCAAATTTAGGTTTAACCTCCCAGAATAGTCACCTCCTAAGACGTAGTTAAGAAAAGAAAACGCATAATAATCTTGATGAAACCTCGGGATTGTCAGGTGTCCCGCACGTATCACTGATTGTGCAGATCCAGGTCGATCTACCAAATAAACAGTTGTTTTTTCTTTAGGTTTAGGGCTATAGAGGGTATTTGTGTTAAATGTGTCAATTTTTTTAGCTTCAGGTTGAAAATGTTTTGTGATTAGTTTTTTAACGTCTGTGATGTTTATTTTGCCTACAGCAAGAAACGTTTTTGGTGCGGACAACAAATGTTTTTTGTAGTGGTGTTTAATTTCGTCAAGTGAAATTTCGGAAATGGATTTTATTGTGCCTGATGAGGGGTGCCCATATGAAGAATCAGACCCGTAGAGAATGGCTTGTGAAGCAATGTCCGCTATGAAATCGGCATTATCTGTGGATGCCGTAAGCTCACTTATCCGTTCTTTTTGGATTCTTTCAAATTCTTGCTGGGGAAATGTGGGGTTGTTAAAAACATCTGCAAGTATTTCAACTTCTTGACCTATATGGGCAGAAAGGCCGTCAACAGATATGACAAGATATTCTCTTGCCACGTCTTTTTGTATATGTGCGCCTAGGAATTCCATTTCATCAGATATTTCCATTGAGGTTCTCTTATTGGTACCTTCAACCAACATATCTACAGTGAATTTAGCTAATCCAGGATGTTTGGGAGGGTCCTGAGCTGATCCGGAGTCGATGATAATCCCAAATGATGTCAGTGGTAAGTTGTCTCGTTCAACAACAATAAGCCTTGTTCCATCCTCAAAAATGTGTTCTTGTGGTGATGGTGGAGAGAATGATACCGAACTGTTTGATTTAGGTTCTTTAGATCGGTCAATCTTTTTCTGATTGTTCGACAAGTTTTTCTGGGGTGTCACGCTTAGCATGACGTGATTTTCTCCCAATAAGGAGGCAGCCATGGCGACATCCTCAGGCCTCACTTTTTTATACCGTTCGATATCAGAATTAATTAAATCAGCATCCCCTCCTAATACATTGTAATAATTTAACTGGTCAGCTTTTCCGCCAAAACCACCTATTTTTTCAAGTTGCCGTATTTGGTAACTTTGAAGTCGGTTTATTGCGCGGTTCAATTCGCTTTGTGTCGGTCCGTTTTGTCTAATTGATTCCAGTTGGTTTCTTATCATTGATTCCAAAGAATTTAAGGAAACATCTGGATTTGCGGTTGCAATGACGTGAAATTCACCTGATATTTCCTGACCGTGATTAAATGCTTGTACGTCTAATGCCTTTTGTGTTTCATAGACCATACTTTTATGTAATCGAGAGCTTTTACCATCTGAAAGTATGATTGATAGCATATCCAAGGCAGCTTGCTCGTGTGTAAAGTCTGGAGGCGTCGGCCACGCAAGATATAGTCGTGGAAGCTGGACTTGGTCAACGTATTCCATCACCGTTTGACCTTTAAGGGATGATCCGGTCCTATACATTCTTTCTATTGAATTTCCAGGCGGCAAATCTCCAAAATATTTCTCTACTTGTTTAACAACATGTTCGGGGTCAATGTCACCTGCAATGGATAGGCTTGCGTTGGATGGTTTGTAGTATTTTTTGAAAAATGACTTTACGTCTTCTAGATCAGCTGCCTCTAAATCTTTCTGTGATCCTATTGTGGGCCAATTATACGGGTGGGGTGACGGGAATAAGGCTTCTTGCAATTTTAAGTATGCCATACCATATGGTCGGTTTTCATAGCTTTGTCGACGTTCATTCTTTACCACTTCTCTTTGCAAGTCGAATCTGTCATTGTCCAGAGCGTCTAATAGGAAACCCATGCGATCAGATTCTAACCATAGAGCTAAATCGAGGTTGTTGGATGGAACATCTTCCCAGTAATTGGTTCTATCGTTTGTGGTAGATCCATTAACATTAGCTCCAATTTTTTGGAGAGGTTCAAAGTAATCCTTATTGTGGTTTTTAGAACCTTCAAACATGATGTGTTCAAACAAATGAGCAAAGCCGGTTTTCCCAGGGCTTTCATTTTTGGAACCCACGTGATACCAAAGATTGACTGATACCATTGGCATACTTTTATCAACATGCGTGATCACATCCAGGCCATTTGATAATTGTATTTTATTGTATGAAATAGAAATCGAGGACATTTTTAACTCACCTTTAAAATTTTCTTGGTAAGGCAAGGATGGCATTCCCAATGATCATCTTTACCCCTGCTTCAGTTTCCATGGTTATGTCACATCCAATCTCGGTGGTACTAGGATCGTCAACCTTCTCTGTAATTATTCCTTTTAGAATCAAAATTGTGTTGTGAGGTACCGTTTGTCTAAATACAACATCTATTTTTTTTAGGCGTACGTTTGGAGTCCAAGATGTAATCAATTGTGACATCATAGCGATGTTCATCACTCCAGGAACGATGGCTGTATCCAATCCTTCCTTGACTGCTACATCTTTAGATGTAAACCTTGATGGTTTAGGAGTTTTTTCACGAATAGAAATAAAATCAAGGACGTTCTCATGCGTAACAATGCGCTGAATGGGGCCTATTTCGTCACCTAAATCGACATCTTCATAAAACAAATTTGGGGAATCTATCATCTTTTGTTCCTTCTTACGTAAGATTCAGTTACTATGGCTACTTCTTTGCTATCCTGATTCACGAATGTTGTTAACCAAACAGAAAATACCATTTTGCCAGAGCGCCCTGTCTTCGAATAAACGCTTTCCAATTGCGTTTTTCCCTCTAGTACATCCCCCGGTTTAATGTCTGACTTGCATTCTATGGATTGGCCAGCAAACAAATTTATGTCCCCGAAATCCAGTTTTATGTCTGGGCGAGAGGCACCAGTAACGAACATATTGCACATGGTTGGAGGTGCTATTACTGTTTGTTGAGTCCCTTCGTTCCCAAGATGAATCTCATTCGTTTCTCCCGTGGAACGTGAGAACTTTATTATCATTTCCTTTGTAACTTTAATCGTTCCGATATTGTGTGATTTACCTAGCAGGCTTCGATCGTATTTAATGCCTTCATCTGTAGTCATAATTCAATCCCTTTAATTGGATGTGTCGGCCGCAGTCACCGCTTCAAATTTCAAGCTGCGTAATTCTTTGACAAGGTCTTGTTCGTTAGTGATCGCACTCGCGAATTTAGTCATGCACGTTCCTATAGCACTCACAATATGAGCATCACTACCTCCGGTGCCTCTAAATCCATATTTTTCAACTAATTGTTCAGCACGCTCACCTTCACCGGGCCGATTTGATCCATTTAGCAATTCTACGGTCCTTATGCTTTGAAATTCTGCGACTCCATCTTTGATAAATTCCGCAAATCCAATTCCTGTCCTGCCAGGATGAGCCGGTATGGCTATAGCTCCATATTCATCACATGTGTAAACAAGGTCCACGGCACGTAAATTTACATTGGAAAAATCTAAACGATTGGTTATTTCACTAGTTATCCCATATACCAAGAAGTGGCCTGAATCCGTGTCGAGTTCTGCTCCTTTCAAAATGAGTAAACCTGACTCTGAGGACAGACGTGAATAGTCAAGGTTATGGTCGAATTGCCGGTGTTCTGTTAGTACAAAGCCGTCTATATGACCACCTTTCTTGCGTATCACGTCACCCCACTTCACATATTGCTCGACGGTGGCCCGTGAGTCATCCGACGCAGTTGAGTGTGTATGAAGATCCAGTAACATCTAGCCTAAATGTTAGGTTAGACCTAGTCACTCGTCAAGAATGTTGTTAATTGCTTAATTGAGCAGATTATAGTCTGGGATTTCCCATATACTAACAAGGTCTATATCTGTTCAAGGCAATAAACATGGTTGGTCAATTTTTTAGAACGCGCCTGGGGCTTTTGTGGTCAAGAACCTTCTGGTTTACCAGATTATCAGGCATTTCACCCCTATATACACGAACCACTTCTTTAGCGGCACGTTGTTCAAGCTCAAGTGTGGATTCTTGCGAAAAAAAGGCGATGTGTGGGGTTATAATTATGTTTTCTAGGGTGAGTAGTGGATGATCCTTTGGTGGTACGTTGTCAACCATAACGTCAAGTCCAGCTCCCCCTATATCTCCATTATATAGGGCGGTATAAAGAGCGTTTTCATCAATTAATGGCCCACGGGCGGCATTTATTATAAACGCATCCTTTTTCATCAAACTTAGTTCTTCTGTTCCTATCATATTTAATGTGTCGGGGATTAGGGGAGCGTGCAGGGTCACGAAATCAGATTCTTTTAATAATGCATCTATTGGCACTAAAGTGGCCCCATGTTTGGAAACTAGGTCGGGAGAAACTACGGGATCTGATGCCAGCACTTTTAAACCAAAGGCATGAGATTTTTCAGCAACAACTTGTCCAATACGCCCAAATCCAACTATTCCTATTGTCTTTCCTCTGAGCCTCTTTATACGCATGTTTAATCCCAGATGGCCCCACCCATATTTCTTCACAGATTGGTCAAATATCGAAATTTTTCTGTTCCAGGTATGTAGCATAGCCATTACATGGTCAGATACCTCATCTACGCAATAATCGGGTACGTAGGTCACAGCAATTCCTAACTCGGTAGCTGTGTTTACAGCTATGTTATCTACGCCTACCCCAAAACGTCCTACGACCACACATTTTTTAGCCGATCTCAGTACTTTGTCTGTCACCTGAGCAAAACATGTCAAGATGGCATCTACATCGTAGGCTAAAGCGGTCAATGTATCTTCATCTTCAGATGGTGCTACTATAACTTCTGCCCCCGCAGCTTCCAGTATTTTTCGTTCAGGATCCGTAGATGGCCATACGAAATCAGTAATTAAAACTTTCCAGGTCACTTTGATTCTCCTTATGAACTAGATTAATTCGGTGGGCATCGGTTTGAACATGCATCCTTCTACAAAAATATCAAAAAAATCATCTGTTGTTTCTAGTTCAATATGTTCTATCTTACTCACAAGACTTTCAAGTTCTTTACGCATTTCAATTGATTGGCACATGATTGTGGCTCCTTCAAGAGCTGCATTTCCTACTTTTTGTATCTTATCTGAAGGAAAATTCGCTATGAATCCAATATCTTTAGCGTTTTCAGCGTTAACGTAGTTGGCAAAGCCTCCTGCCAGGTAAAGACCACTAATGTTTTCGATTTTCTCTCCGAAAGTTCTCAAAGCTATATATTGGCCTGAATAATTCGCAGATTTCGCCTGAGCTAATGAACTGATATCGGATCTGTACAGTGCCATTTCAGACTCTTTTTCAAATACGAATCGATCGTTTCCGTCTTTTAAAACTCCGAGGTCATTCATGAGATTGGTTCGTCGTAGTTCTGCCAATAAATCAACGAGTCCAGAACCACATATACCTGTTGGGTTATTGTTGCCAATGACAGATACATCGGCTTGACCTTCTTTTATTGATACTGCCTCTATGGCCCCGTCATATCCGGGCATTCCATATCGTATCTCACCTCCCTCAAAAGCAGGGCCAGCTGGGCATGAAGCGGTGACCATGCGGTCACGGTTACCTATTACCACTTCTGTATTAGTGCCTATGTCAACGAGCATTATATTGGTTTCTGATTTATCCATCTCTATCGCTAATAGATCTGCCGAGACGTCACTACCTATATGGCTACTGATAAGTGGCCCACTATACACTTCTGCAAACGGAGACACTCTGATCCCCATTTTCATGGCTTTGTGCTGAAGAGATGTGTTTGGCCTGAGCCCAGATTCGTAATCATGTTGTATCAATGATTTATATGGCTTTTCTCCTATGGATTGAACGTCTACTCCGAAGAGAATGTCTCTCATGGTAGAGTTACCAACTAAAACAATGTCATATATTTGTCGTCGATGTAATCCGAGCTCTCGGGTCATTACTCCAATTTCAAAATTTATGGAAGATATGATTACCTTACGAAGTTCTCCTTTGTAAGCTGTAGATTCATAGGATATACGGTTCATAACATCAGAACCCCCAAAACCCTGTGGGTTTTCAAAGGAAGATGTGTATAAAACGGTACCGGACTCTAAGTCGATAAGATTTAATACTACTGTTGTGGTTCCGATATCCCCAGAGATGCCTAAAATTCCCCCTTTATAGTCTTCAATATATTGGCTATTCAAAAAAACTTTGTTAGATATCTTCTGGGTGGCTGGGTTTAAATTTACATTTCGTTTCACTGTGTGTGAAAGGATCCTTGGCTGTCGTCTCAGAGGTGTGAATTCTATGTCTACATTTGGATCCACAACTCTTGTTTGGCAAGCCAAACGGTAATTACCCTTCAAAAAGCTTTCTTGATTTGTTGGTGCATTCAACCCGTGGTTACCGGTGCGTATTTCTACAATACACTCATGACATTCCCCGGTTCTCCCACAAGACGTCGGAACCCTGACCTTTAATATATCCGCATAATCAAAGATGGTTTTCTTTTCGTCGAATGATATCCTTTTCCCTTCAGAAAATATGGGGCTCATAGAGTTATTATTACCTTCAGCTAGACTTATTAGGTACTAAGTTAGATGGATTCCTGTAGATTCCAGGCAGACTGGTAATTTAATTTGTCGCTACCAAGGCAAATAAACAATTCTGATTTAGGCACTTTTCTCTCTTGGTTTCTGCATCCAAATTTGGCTGTACATCTGTCATCAGCGTTTTTATATGGGCATCTAGAAAGAGAAGCTTCATTTACTTTGCTTGATATGTTTCTAAAGATTTCATCGAGTCTTTTCAAACTAGAGTGGTACTTTGGGATATCAAATTCATGTAGTTCGTTTTCTTGAGGGTCAGTCAATGTGGCTACTCAATCCAATCATGTTGTTTTAGATTCCGTTGCAAAAGATTTCGCAAGGTCAACACAGGAGATTGCATCCTTACCATATCCATCCGCTCCCATGTCATCGGAAAATTCTTGTGTTAAAGGCGCTCCACCGACCATGATCTTAACAAAATCTCTCATTTCAACTTCTTCAAATGCGTCAATGGTTTTTCCCATGTTTGGCATTGTTGTTGTTAGTAGCGCTGACATACCGAGAATCGTAGCATCATTCTCTTCGACTGCCTCTATGAATTCTTCTGAAGATGTGTCCACTCCGAGATCAATGACATCGAAACCTGCACCTCTCAACATCATTATGCATAAGTTTTTACCAATGTCGTGTAAATCCCCTTTAACGGTTCCCATAATAACTTTACCTATCGGTTCCACCCCGGATGCAGACAATATAGGTTCTATGTGTTCCATCCCCGCCTTCATAGCCCTTGCAGCAACCAGCACCTCAGGTACAAAAATTATGTTGTCTCTAAACTTGACACCTACGATCGCCATACCTGCTATCAATCCGTCATCAAGAACGGTATTAGCAGTAAATCCATCTTTTAGTGCTTTTTCGGTTAGTTGGTAAACGTCTTCATTTTTCCCTTTAATCAGACTTACCGAGATTTGTTGCATTAAGGGATCGGCGGTGTCCCAGAGGGATCTGATGTGTTGTTCTTCTTGCGGATTGGTGACAAAGGCCAGTTGTGCCTCTAATTCCTCGTTCTCTACTGGCATATCTTACCTCGTATTGGATCTAGCTTATTTCAGATAGATCCATGTATTTAATCTAACAGCGTCCAATTATACTCGCATATTCAGCAAAATGGCTTATATCTAAGGACGTCGTTCCGCTGTCCACTCTTTCACAGCGGCAGGTATTTCTATAAGATTTTCGATCTTCGTTGCAAGTGGTATTGCACATTCTGGAGCGATCATTTGGACTCCGGCTTCGAGGCATTTATATACCTCGTTTCTAACCTCACTCGGGCCCCGTGCATATAAGGTTTCAGGGTTGTTAATGTTACCAACAAGACCTATTCCTCCATTGACTGCATCCATTGCCTCTTGCGGATCGTTTTTGGAATCAAAGTGAAAGGATGCCATACCTGTTTGCGCAATATAAGGCATTCTATCTATGGTTTTGCCGCATATATGTAGTATTAGTGGGGATGGTAATTTGTCAACCATCTGGCTGTGTATATCTTGTAGAAATCTCTTGTAATATTCTCCGCTTACAAGATCACCGGTTGCGTGGTCGGGAAAAGTTAAAGCATCGGCGCCTGCGTCAATTTGCGCCTGCCCCATCAATATGGATATTTCCGTTAATTTCTCTAGACATTTCATTGTTTCGGTTGGATCGTCTACGGTTCCTAAGAGGAAGCTTTCAACTCCGAAGACGTGATACGCTAGAGTCCATGGGCCCATTGTTTTACCTATAATGGCAACATCATCCCCCAGTTCCTGTCTCAATATTTTGATCGATTCAGTTATGGCTTTGATATCTCTGTGCTCAAGGAACCCCTGTGGAACTTTAACATCAGACGATGATTTCCATATGGGGTTATTCATCCTTACGGTTGGCCAGTTATCTTTGCCTTCCCATTGCATGTCACAACCAAGAGCTGATGATTCCTGTATTATGCTGAAATATGGGCTTACACAGTCAAAGCCTAGCTCCGTATATTCAGTTGCGGCTAACCTGGCCGCTAATTCAGGGTCCTGACATGCCTCAGGGAAAGGGGCATCGACTAAATCCATTAGTTCAACAGTTGCTACACTGGTTGGATTTGCGACAGGAGTTCTGTCAACAGGTTTCATGTTGAGAGCATTTAACACTCTCTCTTTTGGAGTCATAGTTTCTTTATTATCCATACTTTTCACCTTCTTTTATGTCTGACTGAAACCCAGTGTACTAGTTGTCATTTGACCCCGCATAGATTCTGCGGCCATCATGGTTTCGACACTACTTATGTTTCTTGAATAAGGCATGAGCAGCCTCATAAGGGAGTCATGTCTCTCCCTGCACTGGAAAACGACCTCGTTATCTCCGACTTTTTCCATTTCTCCATATCTTACAAATCCTGCCATAATCATGCGGAGCCGCATCGTTGGGTTTTTTGCCTCCCCAACAACTTCGACTTGATAGACGTAGTGGTTTTCTCTTTGCTTTCCAGTCACTAAAATCGTCAAGTCAGATTTGGTGTCTTTGATAGACATCGGGCCTTCAGGATGAGAAAAGTTGGGATCTTTGTTAACCGCCTGGGAAATGAGGAATTTCACAGGCCGATTGTGCATCACATTACAAGAAAACTCTGCTTGACTACTGGAGGAACTAATTGGGCTTAGGCCGCCAAGTGATACTAGTTGATCTCTAATTTGAGTAATGCGCTTGGAAACGCCCTTCTTATTACTGAAACTCCACACGGTAAAGATCCTATTTTTGACATACAGCCCTATCGATATATTTTCAAAATGTTTATCGGTGGGTACTAATTCGATACAATTTCCGAACTCTTTGATTACCTGCGCTGGTGTTTTAGCTGTATTAGAATTTGATATCATTCGTTCCCCTTTTTGATAGCGTCTGATAGAGCCTTTATATGCTCCGGTCCCGTGCCACAACATCCACCTATTATGTTCACTCCAACCTCCTTGAGTTTTAGGAAGCCTTCTAACATATACATGGGCGATTCTGGATATATGATTTCACCTTTTTTCAAATCTGGTATACCTGCATTGGAGTGGACTAAAATAGGCTTCTCCGTGACATCTCTCATCTTTTGAGCTATTTCTATCATATTCTCAATCCCATTGCCGCAATTGGATCCTACAATGTCAGCTCCCGCGGCCTCCAACCCTTCAGCGGCCTTTTCAGGAGTTATCCCCATCATTGTGAAGTATCCTCTTGGCCCTTTATCAAATGTCATAGTGGCTGCAACTATGAGTTTGGTGTTTTCCTTCGCTGCTCTTATGGCAATTGAAGCTTCTTCCATTGCTGTCATCGTTTCCACTACAACACCGTTTGCACCACCGCTTTCTAATGCCACAACTTGATCCCTAAACGCCTCGTACATTTCTGATTCACTGACGTTCCCCAAAGGTTCTAGGAATTCCCCCGTTGGTCCAACTGATCCAAATACGTACTTTCCCTTAGGGGCCTGACTTTTAGCATGTTGAGCTGCCAACATGTTAAATTCTGAGACTTTTTCAGAAAAACCATAATGCCGTTGACGGAAAACAGTTCCACCAAATGAATTAGTCAATACTATGTCTGAACCTGCATCGTAATATTCCTTTGCCATTCTTTTTACGACTTCAGGGTCATCAACGTTGAATGCTTCAGGATCTCCCCCAGGCTCCAAGCCATTTTGCTGCAGGAAAGTTCCGGTGGCGCCGTCGGAAATTAAAGTTTCTCCATTCGATAATCGGTTTAGTAAATTCATCTCATTTGGTTCCTGTAAGGTTTTGGTGCAAATTTTACACTCCTATTTTTAAGGACATTAGTTCAGTTTCAGCCAGTGGTTGATCGCCCCAGGAGTTTCTTTCCTTAGTCCTTTTTCATGAAGTTGTTTTATACGGGACACAAAATCTTTTGGCATGTGTTTATTAAATTTGTCCACTTCACAGTTTAGTGCCAGATCGATGTCTTTATCCACTTTTTTGTACTCTCCCCATTGCCATCCATTCAGGTAGTCATCAGTTCCAGAACTCCCATCAATCATTGAAATGGCATCTGCAGCTTTTTGGAATTTGTCGTCTAGTAGTTTTGATTTAACAGTACAGTCATCTTCAGCTTGTATTTGTATTGGAATTTCTTTCCAATACATTATCTTAATTCGTGCCATATTTTCCTACCGTAATTTGTTGATCCTTGGTCCCACCGAGTGCAATCCTTATTGGATCACTCGATTCTATATGAATTTAAATTCATGATTGCCATTTGACTTATGTTTTTTATTAAACTGAATATTTACTCACTGAATAGTGATCTAATTCCAACCCTAGACCTGGTCGATCTTTAAAAGGTGACCACATTCCATTTTGCTGTTGAGGAAAATCTGTATACCAAATTCTATCTCCTTCTAATATCACGTTCATGTATTCAACAACCTTTAGATTGGGTATAGCACATGCCACGTGTAAGTGAGGGAGTTGCATCGCATGTGGTGCGATAGGTAGATTGAATGATTGGCACAAATGCGCAACTTTCATCCACTCTGTGACTCCGCCAACTCTTCCTATATCAGGTTGGACAATATCAGCTCCTCCTTTTTCGACAAGGTCTCGAAAACCGTATTTTG
>CAZUHE010000007.1:6028-9855 GCA_964620395.1 uncultured Dehalococcoidia bacterium | reverse complement strand
GGTTGGACAATATCAGCTCCTCCTTTTTCGACAAGGTCTCGAAAACCGTATTTTGTATATTCATGTTCTCCTGTGGCTATAGGTATAGATGTTGACTTAGATATTGTTGCCATCCCTGGTATATCGTCTGGTATCAGTGGTTCTTCCAACCAACCTATTTGAAATTGTTCAAATTCTTTTGACATGTATATGGCTTGTTTCCTGTAATAGCCGTTGTTTGCGTCCAAAAATATTGTGACGTTGTCACCAACCGCTTTTCTTACAGCTTCGACTCTTTTTAGGTCTTCAACTTCGGATTTACCGAAGTCTTTGCCAACTTTCATTTTGACTCTCGGTATTCCGGAATTTACGTACCCCTCCATTTCCGCTATTAATTCGTTTTCAGTGAAATTTGTCCATCCTCCACTGCCATATATCGGAACTGAATCTGTATAAGCGCCAAGCAATTTGTATAGTGGCAAGCCCAATATTTTACCTTTGAGATCCCATAGACCTATATCAACAGCAGATATTGCACAAAAAGCCACTCCTTTCCTACCAAATCCTCGGACGTTCCAAAACATTTGATTCCATAAATATTCTATGTCTAACGGGTCCTTTCCAACCAAGACAGGTTTCAACGCGGCTTCAATAACATCACGTGTTCCAGGGGTGGCTTCTGCCATACCTAATCCTTCATAACCTTCATCGGTATGTATGTGTACGAAAAGCTGACTACGTATCCCGGGGCGAGGAGCCAAGATAGTCGCATCTTGAATTGGTGTCCCTTCTGGTATTTTCAGGACTGTAGTTGTGATATCTGTGATTATCATTTGATGAAATCCTCGTAATATTGTTTATGTGTAAACTATGCAGTTTTAGTTATAAACAGAGCGGTTTTTTGCATTAATCCAAGAGAGATCTGTTTCAGACTGTATTTTATTTGTGTCAATCTCTATACCCATACCAGGCGCGCTAAGTTTTTCAATATTGATATACCCTTCCTCTGGGGTAAGAGGATCCTTGATGAAGAATTGGTGTACCTGATTCCACTTCACTAAATGTTCCTGCAGGGGACAGGTTGCTGGTGATTGTGATGCGATCAAATGTGCCGTGGCATGTGCTGAATGGCCATGTGGTATTACTGGTATGTCAAAGGTTGAAGCAAGGGCACAAATTTTTAACGTCTCACTTATGCCTCCTGCCCAGTAAATGTCGGGTTGCAAGTAGTCCATTGCCCTGTTTTCAACGAGGTACTTGAAACCCCATCTAGTGTATTCGTGTTCTCCGCCCGAGATTGGGATTGGGCTGTTTCTTTGTAGTTCAATGTAACTGTCCGGCTTATCCGCCATAACCGGTTCTTCCAACCATTTTAAATTGAACTTGGAAATGCTGTTAGCGATATCAAGGCTATATTGGATATCCCAACTGCTCCAAGCATCCATCATTATTTCCATGTCTTGGCCGCCTCCATCCCTCAAAGCTTCCACCAATTCAATATTTGCTATTTTCCCTTCTCTCCCACTACCGGGACCATGACGGAAAAACCATTTAGTGGCCTTATATCCTTCGCTTTTCAAGTCTTGAATTTTACGGTGAGCGTCCCCGGGGGTTACCGAAAATTGGAGCGCGCTTGCGTAGGCCGGGATTAATTGACGAGTTGGCCCACCTAATATTTTGTATACAGGTTGATTAAGGGCTTTTCCCTTTATATCCCATAAAGCGCAATCTACTACGCTTATTGCTAACATGTTTTCGCCTTTTCTGCCGTGAATACTGTGGCGATACATTAAGTCCCATATGTGCTCTATAGCTAATGGATCTTGACCTATCAAAAGATCTCTTAGGTGCGTGTCGATTATGAAGGCTTCCAGAATAGAGCAAGGTCCGGCTAGGCCTATAAGTCCATCGTCGGTATGAATTTCGAGAAAGGTGGAATGCATTGCGTAAAGCCCTTCGCTTATTCGTTCTTTATCACCTCCCATATTCCTGTATTCAGGATATATGTCGGTTGGACGAACAAGCCTTTCTTCCCAAAAAGGTTCTTTATGTTCCATAGCACCGTTTAATTCTCTAAGCTTTATATCGGATATTTTCATGTGCTGATTGTTACCTTCCTTATTTACATTTTATCTGGAACTGACATGCCCATAATTTCAAGACAGTACCTGAGAGTAGTACGGGTTGCATCTGCTAATTTTAACCGCGCTTTAGTAACATTTGTGTCATCTTCAACATCGGATATAACTCGGCATTCTTGGTAAAAGGTGTGAAAAGCGGTGGCTAATTCTAGGGAGTAATGCGGTAAGTGGTGGGGCTCTATATTTCTTACGCAGGTTTGTATTGTGTCGTGAAAAATTAGTATCGTCTTAACAAGGGATAATTCACTAGGCTCGCCTAAGTCCTGCACGTTGCCATTTTCGAAGTTGATCCCTTGGGAATCAGCTAATCTTAATATGCTTGATATCCTTGCGTGAGCATATTGGATGTAATACACAGGGTTATCTGACGAATCTTTTTTTGCTAGATCCAGATCAAATTCGAGTTGACTTTCGTGTGATCTTGAAAGGAAGAAAAATCTGCAGGCGTCAACGCCAATCTCATCTACGAAATCTACAACAGGAATGACATTGCCACGTCTTTTAGAAAGTCGTTCAGCGATTTCGCCTTGCTTAAATCTGACCATCTGTACAAGCATTATAGATAACTTGGTTTCATCAATTCCAAGGGTGCTCAAAGCTGATTTCAATCTTGGTATTTGACCTTGGTGATCGGCTCCCCAAATGTTTATGACTTTGCTGAATTTGCGTACTTGGAATTTGTTTATGTGGTAAGCGATATCAGTTGCAAAGTATGTGGGTCTTCCATCACGTCTTATAAGCACATTATCTTTTTCTTCGCCAAGCTTGGTAGATAGTAACCACGTGGCGCCATCTTTATTTTGTACAAGGCCTTGTTCTTCCAACGCTTTTATGCAATTCTCAAGCTCTCCATTCTCCACTAAACTTTTTTCACTGAACCATTCGTCAAATCGTATGCCTAGTGTGGTCACGTCTTCTAATATCCCTTCTAACATTAGTTCTGTTGCTAGGGGGAATATTTCCTTTTGGGCTTTTTCTAAGTCAGAGTTCAGAAATATATCACCGTATATATCCTTTATTTTTGTTGATATGTCGATGATATCTTGACCAGGATAGGTGTCTTCTGGCATTTCAATTGATTCTCCTAACAGTTCCCGGTATCGGAGTTCTATAGAAGTATGGAATTTGTGTATTTGGCTGCCAGAGTCATTTAAATAGTATTCTTGATGGATATTGTAGCCAGCCAACCTCATTAAGTTGGCTAAAGTACTTCCTAATATTGCGCCGCGAGCATGGGCTATATGAAGCCTACCGGTTGGATTGGCACTTACGTATTCGATTTGTACCAGTTCGCCTTCCCCAATGTCTTGAGAGAAGTATTCTTCGGGGTTTTGCCGTAATACATCTATCTGATCTAGAATCCAATTGTTATTGACAAACAGGTTTATGAATCCTGGTAATACGGGTTCGGCATATCCGATCACTCCGTCGACTGATAACACCTTTGTAATGATATCCGCTATTTCAATTGGATTCATATTCATTTGCTTAGCTAGCTTGAGAGGTAAGCTACAGGCAAAGTCACCATGGGCAGGGTTCTGTGGTCTCTCTATTGGTATTGGGCCTGTTTCCAAGTCCGGTAATAATGCCTTATTTTGGGCATTCTTTATTGCAATAAAAACTTCTTGGGAAATAAGTTCTGTTAGGCTTTGCAATTCAGTTTCGCTCCAGGATTAGGCCACTTCTGTAGAATAGGCTTAGTTTTTT
>CAZUHE010000007.1:2205-5928 GCA_964620395.1 uncultured Dehalococcoidia bacterium | reverse complement strand
TTTTTGTTGTAAGTATGATTGTGATCATGAATTTACTTTTATGCTTACCATTTCTTCGCTGCGTTCAACCATCGTGCCTATCGCTTTAGACTGATGCTCTCCATTTTTTTCTAATTCTTGGATAAGATCTGCTGCCCTCGATTCTGGCACCGAGATCAATAGCCCTCCCGAGGTTTGAGCATCTGACATCAATATTTTTGAGTTTTCTGACATTCCTTCTTCCCAGCTAACATGGCCTTCCAAAGATTCTAGGTTTCTCAAAGTTCCGCCAGGGGCAATGCCACGATCTATCAGTTCCATAACCCCTTCGATAATGGGGACGTTAGAGACGCTTATTTCTGAATCTAGTTTTGCCCCTTCGGCCATCTCACGTAAATGCCCCAAAAGCCCAAACCCTGTGATATCTGAACACGCGTTAACCCCTATTCGTGTCATTGCTTCAGAAGCCGATTTATTTAATCGAGACATTATTTTTATAGCTTCAGAGATCAGGTAATGGTCAGCTTTGTTTTGCTTCCCAGCGGTGGTTATTATTCCAGTCCCAATTGGTTTAGTTAATATAAGTACGTCCCCAGGTTTTGACCCTGCATTTGTTATTTGGCTTCCAGGGTTTACGGTACCCGTAACTGCTAATCCATATTTAGGTTCTGCATCGACTACTGTGTGCCCTCCTAAGATAAGAACACCTGCTTCTTTAGCTTTTGAATAACCACCCTTTAAAATTTCCGTCAATATGCCTTTATCTAAATCTGAGGGAAACCCTACAATATTTAAGGCTACCAAAGGGGTACCACCCATTGCGTAAACGTCTGACAAAGAATTTGCTACGGAAATCTCCCCGAAATTGAATGGGTCATCAACTATTGGAGGAAAAAAATCAACTGTCAAAACTAAGGCCGAATCCCAGGATAACTTGTATACTGCGGCATCGTCGCTGGTGGAAGTCCCCACTAGTACATTGTCGTCAGTTACTATTGGTAGCTGCCGCAGTACCTGCGACAGGTCCTCTGGACTAAATTTAGATGCTCAACCAGCGCACGATGCTAGGCTGGTTAGTTTTACGTCATCGTGTTGGTGTTTCATATTATCCTCTAAACATTCGTAAATGTAGCTAATAGTAGATATTGTCTCATGTTTGTATAAGGGCTTAATTCTAATTGGTTTGAGATCTATTCATTAACCTACAATAGATTAACGAAATTATTTTATTTTATTAACCATTGAAATATCCATAATTTTTGGATTTGCTTTTAGGTGTTGTATGAAATATGTATCTTTAGGGGATACCGGTATTTCTGTATCCCGTTTGGGTTTTGGTATTTGGACTTTGTCCGTGAAAGGTTGGAATATTGATAATGAGGATAAGTCACGAAGCCTCATTAAAGCTGCATTTGACTTGGGAGTAAACTTCTTTGACACATCGGATCGGTTTGGAAATGGGTTTGGTGAGGAACTTATATCCAATTTATCGTCTCACCTAAGGCATGAAATCGTAATTTCTACCAAAGGAGGTTTTGATTTTAGCCCTGCCAAATTTGGTCAGAAAAAGAAGCCTAAAAATGTGTCTTATGATTATCTTATATCTGCTTGCGAAGGATCTCTCAGGCGTCTTAAAACCGATTATATAGATATATATATGATTGATTATCCAAACCTAAGTGATGTGGAAAATGACGAACCATTTGAGGCTCTTGCTAGATTGAAAGAAGATGGAAAAATATTGGCGTGGGGGGCTTCAGTTGATTATTCGGACGATATGGATGAAGTTGTAGAAATATTGGTTAAAGATAGAGGGGCCGAAGTACTGCACATCCCTTACAATCTTGCAGAAACTGAATTTATAGACAAATTTGCTGATCTCTTAAATGAATATTCCACTGGGATATTGGCGAGACGTACACATTGCTACGGTTTATTTGACGGAACTTTGGATTTTGAACAAATAGGGCAATTTAGTGAACATGATTTGGAAAAGGTAAATCCTGGCTTAAAAAGAGTCATCACGACAAATAATGAATTGTCAGAAATCGTTTACCAGGAAAGGAACCTTAAATCAGATGCTCTGGAATATGTTCTCAAAAGCGATCTCGTATCATCTGTCTTACCAAATATTACAAACCTTGAAGATCTAGTTAGATATTGTGACATATCAAACTAGAAAATAATCAAGGGTGTGTATGATTCAATTTAGTGGCGCTCCCATTTTATTTTTCGCGTTTATTGTCTAATTTCGTTTATGGGACTGCATAAACGTATCATTTCGTCTTCCAGTCGACTGAAATCCTTCTGAGGTATTAAATGTAGGCTCTCCCAAAAGGCAAGGTGCCAATGTTCCGTGTACCATTTTTTAACATAATCTAAACTTGGACCTACTAAACTACCATTTATGTATTGATCGGGTTCGAGGACATAGTTAGGTTCGATATTTACCCGATACATAAATTCTTTTTTCTTTGTTTCCGGCTGCCAAACGGCTGAGTCATCTTCAAAATATTTTGAAATTATCGTCCCTGATGCGGTCCACATTCTGCTCTTTCGGATGTAGAAAATAACACGATCTTTCGGTTGCATACGTTGAGCCCGTTTTCGATACTTAGGACCCATGCCAAACAACTGATAGTTCATACTTCTAGTAATGGAGGCGTTCTCCTCAGTTTCTACAAACATCCAGTAGTTCTTAGCCACGAATTCACCTTTTGGAAGTGCATTATTGGTTATCTTAATTATGAAAGCAACCGCATAACATTGTACATGTGAAGATATAATTTTAGCGTCTGAGTTATTAGGTTTATTGTACTGGTTCTTTCATTTTCTGATTTATGTACTTTCAATACATTCTTAAAAAAAGTGAATTCCGTATGATAAACATACTTATTTAATGAGGATAGGTGTTCGGCAAATCTTTTAGATTCTTCAGGCGGTATGAGCAGGTCGGAAGTGTCATGCATCAATAATACCTTGGTTTGAATATCTGCCACTTTAGTGCTCGGAGATATTTCTTCAAGGTATGTTCTTGTACCGACCGGCAAGTTTTCTATAGCTTTTTCAGCATTCGCTATAGTTGTTCCGGAAATAAGATCGAGAGTCGATTGACCCTGTGGCGATAGCGAAAATCTATCTTCTTTGGTCCAATATCCGTTGGTTAGTATTTCTTTTAAGATTAATTTATCTTTTTCAGATGAACCGTATATAAGATGTTTATTTACAAGAGAGGTTGTTAGTCTGTCAGGAATCCATGGTTCAGATGTTCCTCTATAGGATTTAGTTTTTGTACTAACAGCTTTTATCAAATCCCGGGCGTCATAATAACCTGCAAATGCATTTATAAAATGGACCTTGTGGTTTATTCGAGAATCTTGCGCTGCGATTATCGCCATCGAAGCGCCAGTACAAATGCCAGCCATCCCAATTTTTTCAGGTATCACTCTATTATGTAATTCCAAAAACTCGTAGGCACTTATCAATGACTCTATGTCTTCTTTGATTATTATTTCTGCGTTTTGTGTTTCTAGCCAAGGTATCAGAACGGCAGTTCCCGTTCTGGCAAGCCCTTCGCTCATACTGACTATTCTTTCGTCATTACGGTTGGGAGGTACTACTCCCATAAAAAATATCACGGCTGGATTTCGGTCGTTACCACTTGGAAGATATAAATCTGCTGATGCCATTTCCCCGTTTGATGTTTTGAACGAAATTTGTTGTCTGGAAGGGGCTTTCGATATC
>CAZUHE010000007.1:0-2105 GCA_964620395.1 uncultured Dehalococcoidia bacterium | reverse complement strand
GGGTTTGGATGCTATATCAATATGTGATTATGTTGCTATACATGATGGGGCTCGACCATTTGTTACCCAAGAACTACTTAGATCTGGGATCCAATGTGTCCGAAAAACGGGGGCCGCAATCCCAGTACTTCCCTTGCAAGATACGATAAAAAAAATTGATACTCAAAATATTGTATCGGAAACAATGAATAGAAATACTCTGCATCGAGCACAGACACCCCAATTTTTTCAGTACGATTTAATCATGGAAGCACATCAATCAGTGGACAGGGATGTTACTGATGATTCTACGATGGTGGAAATGATGGGGAAACCTGTATTGGCGTTTCAAGGTGATCCCAACAATGTAAAAATCACCACCCAGTTGGATCTGGTATATCTGCAGCATATGTTAATGGAAAAGAATATATGAGTGAAAATAGAACCGGTATTGGGGTAGATATTCATGCACTCAGAAAAGGCTCCCATCTTCGAATTGGAGGCACTTCAATCAATTGTGGCTTTGAACTAGTCGGTCACAGCGACGGTGACGTTTTGACCCATGCGATTATAGATGGAATCCTAGGGGCGTCAGGACTTGGCGACATAGGGTTTAATTTCCCTTCTTCAAATGTCGCTTATAGAGGGATAAATAGCCTCATATTGTTGGAAAGAACAGTCAAAATGGCGGAGTCTAAAGGTTGGAGGCCTACCTATATCGATGCTACAATCGTCGCTCAGTCTCCTGATATGTCTCCGCATATTTTGAAAATGAAGGACAAAATATCGAACGTGGTAAATATAAAAGAGGATGAGGTTAGCATAAAGGCAACTACGACCGATAATTTGGGCTTTATCGGAAAAGAAATGGGTATTGCCTGTTTTGCTGTTGTTACTGTAGGAAGCTTAGGATGAGACTCTATAATTCGCTCTCTCGGCAAATAGAGGAAGTTGGATTCGATAAATCTTCCAACGTAAATATGTATGTTTGCGGAGTGACCCCTTATTCTGCATCTCACCTTGGGCATGCGATGTGTGCTGTCGTGTTCGATGTGTTGCGTAGATATATTGAATATAAAGGCTACAAGGTTACACATGTTCAGAATTTCACGGACATCGATGACAAAATGATTGATTCCGCTAATGATCAAGGGATTAGCGTGGAAGAGTTAGCGGACAGAAACATTTCTGAATATCTCAATGAATTAAATACCTTGAACGTTAAGGAAGCTACTCATTATCCAAGGGCGACTCAAGAAATACCATCGATTATAAGTTTGATTGTTGGGTTGGTGAAAAAAAACTATGCTTATGAGAGTGATGGTGATGTTTATTTTAGAGTTAGAGAAGATGAAGATTATGGCAAATTGAGTGGTAGACGGCTAGATGACTTGATGGCTGGAGCTAGAATTGACCCAACTGAATTAAAGGAATATCCTGGGGATTTCGCGTTATGGAAAAAGAAAAAACCTGGAGAACCGTATTGGGATAGCCCTTGGGGCCAAGGCAGGCCCGGTTGGCACATTGAATGTAGTGCTATGTCATTGTCTTATCTTGAAAATAGGATTGACATCCATGGAGGTGGCCAGGATCTTGTTTTTCCTCATCATGAAAATGAAATAGCTCAGTCAGAGTCATACACTGGTCAAATACCTTTCTCAAGATTCTGGGTCCACAATGGGACCTTAAATTTTGACGGGGATAAAATGAGTAAATCTTTAGGAAACATATTTTCCACTAAACATGCGATTGATAAATTTTCTCCTGACGCATTGAGATTGTTCTTTTTGAGTTCTCATTATAGAAGTCCATTGTTGTTTAATGAAGATTCCATCAATTCGCAAGAAAAGGCATTGGCTAGGATTAGGAAATCTCTTTCAATGCCCTCTGGTACTGGGGAATCATTAGCTGCAGGCCCTTATTTGGAAAAATTCGTTAGTGCGATGGATCAAGATTTAAATACGCCACAAGCTTTGGGGGCTATTTTTGATCTGGCTCGTGCTATAAACAAGACATCGAGTGAGAATGGAGATGTTGCTTCGTCTCAGCGAGAATTGTTGACGTTGACTAAAATCCTTGGGTTGACTTTAAAATATGAAGAAGCTTCTCAAGATAAATCAGCTCAA
>CAZUHE010000006.1:0-28215 GCA_964620395.1 uncultured Dehalococcoidia bacterium | reverse complement strand
CAACTAATTCTGGGAAATTTGAATAGTGTACGCCACTCAAACCAACGGCAGATCGACCGTCATTTGTTTTCAACCATTGCTCATAATTTTTAGTGGCGCTTATTATTTCATCTCGGGGGTTGATCCCATTTTTCGTAGAACTGTTTTTGACTTGTGAGCCTTGGACGATGGGATCTGAAACTGGTTCAGTTGTAAAATCCTTTAGAACAGGTCCCTTTGAAGACTTAAGCAATTCGAATGTTGAATTCAAAATTTCATGTTGAAGCGCGGGATTATTAGCCTCTCCCAGAGTATTTCCGAAATTAAATGGCACCGCTAACATCCTTGGAGGTTTAACTTTCGCTGCGTGCTCTTTTAATAAAACTATGCCCGTAGTAGTGAGACCCTTACTTTCGAAAATTCTTGCTAATTCGCTCACGGCGTTAGAGCAAGCCGGTCAGGTGGGGACCAAAAGCACTACATCGATACCATCTTTTTTCAAAATATCTGCCAATGCCGGACCAGAATTTTCAATCAACCCGGATACATCGTTTAAGGCACCCATAAATGAGTAATAATCATCCGATAAGGAACCAATTTTGCCTTGATTAACCAGTTCTTCAAGCCTGTCCACTGGATAAGTTATGTTTATATCTCTGAATGTCTCAGTACGATCAAATGCTATGCTGTTGTGACTCTGAATTATATTTGCGGGACTTGTGGTTCTAGGGATTGTTCGATAAGAACTTTCTCCCACTTTGAATGGCTCGTCTCCTCGTAGATGAAATCCTGCAGTGCTGACAAGAGCAACCTTCGATTGAGAAAGAGGCTTAGTTACTGGAATCCAGGGAGTATCCTGATACTCATTACAGGGCCAATTCAACATCCGGTCCTGCATATTTTTACTAAGCCTTTCGATTATTGGCATATCACAAACCTCTTAAAAAAATAAACGTGTGAAATTTGAAGTATTTTGTAAACTTTGAATACTATCATGCTAAAAAACAGTGGTGCCCAGGAGGGGGCTCGAACCCCCACTCTCTTAGCGAGAAGCGGATTTTAAGTTCGTTGATGGGAGAGTTTTTCACTTTTTTGTTTTGTTAACTTGCATTATGTGTACGGCATCTGTTTCAAATACTGTGGACAAGAATCCAGCCATGCCACTTCTTAAATGATTTAGCCCATCAGGAGGGTAATACAGGTCTTCTACTTGCCCAAGGTATATGTATTCGACCCCGTAATTATCCGCTAATTCTTTTAGTTTCTCAGGAGATGGGGAAGTATAAAACTCATCAACAATTTTGATACGTCTATCAACCAATTCCCGAGTTCCCCACCTTTGTTGTTCCTGATGCCATTCCCATCCTATAACTGTGGGAAGCCCCGTATGAATGGAAACACGTCCCCCCCATCTATATGTGGGTGTTACGCCCTCGAGTACTACAGGTGATCCATCTATATTTTCTCTAAGCCAGTAGATTCCTTCCATATCTTTTTGCAGGTTTATATCTCCCTTTGGGTCTCTGTATATTGTTTTGTCCGTGTATGCATATCCGTCGATAGTTAACCCTGTATCATGTCCTTCAAATCGATCGCGTAACCGGTCTTTAGTACCCATGACTGGATAAATAAGGCTAATTAAAAGTAATACGGTAAAAGTTCCGGCAAGTATGTATCTAAATGTGGAGGTGGTGTTGAATATTGACTCAAATAGCCTGTAAATGAAGTACACGGATGACAATGCCAATAATACCCACGCTTGTAGATAGAATTTAAAAACACTATTCATTCGGTCGATGTCGCCTTCGACGCGCCATATGTCGAGCCCTACGATTATGCCCAATCCACCAATTGCCAGTAGGCATGCAAATAATAATTCAGGGCGTCTTTCAGGGGTTTTTGAGGATTCATACAATGCCATCAAAAGAACGAGTAGAGCTAATGCGAGTCCAATTGGTATAGCGCCTCCCATGGGGTATCCGCTGACTCCCATAACCAATAAACATAAGTAAGTAAATATTAAAAGTAGAAGTCCAAGTCTTTTTCTCGAAAGCACCACTTCCTTCTTGATCGAAAAATTGAATTGTTTGAGTTTATTATTCACTGTCGACAGGATTGGTCTAAATATGACTAGACACGATGCTGCAATAGAGAAAAAGAAGAGACCGTTTATAGATATGATTTGGTTAAATGTAGTGGTATTCGTTGTGTATTCGATCTTATCGAAATAGGTTTCGGTGCTTAGGGTGTAGGGTAAAAAAAGTAGGAAAGCGATTGCTATAGAGAAGGTTGTTTTTAAAACTGATCTAAAAATAACTAGTAGGGAAAGCCCGCCGTTTCTAAGGAATTCATAGATTCCTATACTTCCTAAAGATATCAGTAAGTAAGTTGGTAAATCCCAAGTATTTATTGCACGCAGGGCACCCAGTCCTAATCCTAGCAAAACCAATGTGGCAATTTCTTGAAATCTGACGTAATTGTTGAGATAACCAGTTTTCACGATGGATAGGCATATGCCCAATACTAACAACGTAAAAGGTATAGCTATTAGATGAGCGTGTAAGTCAGCAAACAAGAAAGTAAAAAATGGAAATTCAGTTATTTCAAAACCTGGTGGGTCCGGAGGCATCATACGGCTACTTTTCCAAAAATCGAATTGTAGCCAGTCTCCTCCCCCTAACAACTTAGAGTGGACTATATTTTGTATCTGATGAAAACCGTCCAAGTTTCCAATAACGCAGACAAGAACAAAAGCGAGAATTCCAGAACTGATATATAAAGACTTTTTCCCCCATGGGATATTGACTATGCTGCTTCCAATAGTGAAACAGCACCCAACAGTCATGGCGAATAGAGTGGGTATTGCGAGGTTGTAGGCAAGTTCAGTTGGGATGCCTGTTAAATGTATCAATGAGGCAATGATGAATTGCCCCCAGTAGTAATAATTCATATATCCCCCCGCAAACCATGGGTCATAAGGGGGCATGTAGCTTGATTTTAATACAGCATTCAGGTAGGCGATATCCATAGGTTTTTCGCCACCCCTGTATGGATGCCACAAATCTGGATTTGCCATTCTTATCAAAAGAAATATAAAGAATGCTGAAAGAAACAATAATTCCAAAATCAGTATATTTGTCCAATTTTGCTTTATGTATTGAAGAATTTCCCGATACCTCGCTACGAGGATTGCCATGGATATTGATGCGCAAGATATTATTCCCAAAAGGACAGTGAAGGATGAAAATTTTAGTACACCAAGGCTAGGCAATAACCAGGTTATGAAACAAACAATCAGAAGTCCTAGTATTTTCGAAAGGAGGTAGCCTTTGAAGCGCAGATTACCAAATATAAATATAGTTATCGGGAGAGAGCATATCGCTATTATTTGTATGGTTAAAAGCCATGTAAGGACCGGCAGTTTTGATAATGGAGACCCAGTGTGAATTATGTCTTGCCATGTTCCACCATCACGTTGATCGGATGACCTTTCATCTGACATCATAAGGGCGGTTTTAGATCGATCTTTAAGAGCGTCGGATGTCGATGTTATCGAAGACTTTATTTGATCTAATGATAGGGCTTTAGTTTTTTCAAATATGATCACCTTTGGATGGTCGTAAACCGAAAAACTTTCATCAGCAAATCCTACATTGATACCCTTAATCCTAACCGTGTCGGGTATGAGAATGGAAGGATCCGGTACTGATGGTCTTTTGAAGGTATCCTCATAAAAATTCCAACCGAAGAGATTCAGGTATGAGGTTTCTATCAATACCGGAGTGTAGCCCAATTGTCCGGTAAAAAGTGCATTGTAATATCCTTTCATTAGAGGATATCGGTCATCTAATCGAGTTACTGTTCCGTACAATCTGTTGCTAAATAGAACAATGTAATCTGCCCGATTGAGTTGATCACTCATAACACCGATTTTCCGGTCATTGTCGGGTTCGTAAATGGGTTGTTCTTCTATAGTAAAGCCGTGGAGATTTGGTAGTCCTTCTTCCCAATGTTCTTTCAGTACTAGAGATCCATCTTTTGCATTTTGATTTAACCACTGGGATGCTCTTACTGCAGGATGTTGATCCGAATAAATACCAAGCGTAGAAATCCCGTAAAACACAGTTATTAACACGGTTAGGCATGTTAGTGCCGTCCAGGCCTTTTGTGATAATCCAATGGATTTTTCTATTTGATGTATCAGTACTCCGCTACCCAGTAGGATCAACATTGGAAGTATGGGCAACATATACCGAAAAAATTTAACTTCAAAGCTGCATGTGATAATCAGATATGGAATTACCCAGCAGGCAATCAGGTGCGTTGGCCTGTTGCCCCTGCCGTAAAATACGAATCCTATAATTAGAATGCCAATTGAAAAGAGGCACGCCAATGCTATCGAAGGGCTGGAATTATTGAACAGCAAAATTGCGGCGGGCAATATGAACGCTAGGGTGATCATTATTGTTCCACCTATGAACGACATTTTTCGCGTAATTAACCAAAATAATCCGATTAAAGAGATTATGGTTAAAGGCCACCCGAGACCCCATTTTCCCAACTGAATGAATTGGTACAAGTAGGGGGTGGTGTCGATATACTGACGGGTGTACGGATAGTCTCTTATTCGTCTCACCATTTCTGATTGTTCAGTTATGTCTGATATAAATTTTGACCAGTCTAGAATGGCGTATGGTTGTGCGATTATAAATACGACTAGGCACGTGAACAATGAGAGACACAGGTAACTTCCGGTAATTATTAGCTTGTCACGTAAATTTTGGGCTACTGAAGGACTTCGGACGATGTAGTAAATATGGGCGGCTAACAACATGCCTATTATTGGTAAAAGACTGATCTTACATGCCATCCCCAAGCCGACAAAAACTGCAGCATATATTGAATTTGACGTCTTCCCTTCTTGAGCATATTTGTAGGCAAACAGCGTCGCCCAGGTCGCAAAAAATGCTGCAAAGGTGTCGAAAGCGAAGAAATGGGCAAGTTGGATATGAAGTACTGCAAATGCTGTTAACAGGGCTGCCAATACAGCGGTGCGCCGACCGAATGCCTTTAATGCAAGTAAAGATGTTCCGATAATGGTGCCTAGATCAGCTAATGAAGATAATAATCTTCCGTAAGTTCGGAGATCAATTGTTTGTTCAGTGATGGTAGACGTTATGGATTCGGTTATTTTCAGTACATATATTGGAAACGTCCCATATGGAAACCACCTAGGGTTTAAAGGACTTTTTTCCGAATCCAAAAGACTTCCTAACTGGTCCAGTTTAGGAAAATGCATATCTTGCGCCTTCATCAAGATTGCCCTTTCATCTGGATGAGGTGTATAAGGGAATCCTTCATCCCAATGGATGCCGTATAGTCTCATGAACGCAGCTATCACCAATATGCTAGCCAGCGCTATCCAGTAAATGAGTTTCTGTTTTTCTGCCAGTAAATTTTGAATCTTTTAATTATCCGTTTTTGAGATAAATTGGTTGTTTAATCCATTGATTGAAATTATAGTTGCTCGTAACGGGATAGGAGAATTAAATTTTCGGACAAATTTAAGTTTTTTAATAGTTTCAAGGATAGATTGTGAAACCAGACACTTCATATCAATGCGAAGTTTCCAAGCCTGAAGATTTTGACGAATTTTGGGATTCGGTAATTTCAGATGTTGCCAAAATTGATTTGGCGCCCTCAATCCAAAAAGATGATCTGAGGACAGATGAGGATGTTGAGGTATACCAAGTTCACTACAATAGCATCGACGGGGTGCGAATATTTGGCTGGTATTCTCTTCCGAGAATCAGGACTGGCAAAATTCCAGCCATTTTACTTGTTCCCGGATATCAAAGTGATCCCCCAATACCCAAAGAATGGGCTAGAAAAGGATATGCATGTCTGTCGGTTAACCCGAGAGGAAAAGTTGGTAGTCGTACTCAATTTGATCCAGGATATCCGGGGCTACTAACCTACGGAATGATAGATCGAAACACTTATTCATATCGGGGATTTTATGTCGATGCATGGAGAGGGATAGATTTTTTACTGCAACGGGATGAGGTGGATGAGGGACGCATTGGTGTGACCGGCAGCAGCCAGGGTGGAGGATTGACAGTTACTACTGCTGCAATGAAACCTGAAATTAAAGCAGCCGCTGCTGGTGCTCCTTATCTATGTGGTTACATGGATGCGATCAAGCTGACAGACACATATCCTTATGAAGAAATCAACGATTATCTTCGTGAATATCCTGATAGTCGGGAAAAAGTGGCATTAACCCTGTCGTATTTTGACGGTATATCTTTCGCGGACCGGATTAAATGTCCCATTATTGTCAACATAGGCCTTCAGGATAATGTGTGCCCACCGGAGACAGGTTATGCACTCTTTAATGCCATAACCTCAGGTGACAAGAAGCTTTATGAATATGATGGTCACGGCCATGATGCAGGTTCGTATTTGCACAATACTGTTATTGATGATTTTTTTGCTAAACATCTGAGAGGTGTTTAGAGATATGACCACTTCTAAGCCACAAGATTTCGGCAAATATTGGTACAACGTGAGTAAAGAGCTCGCGGAAATAGATTTGGCTGCTGAAATAGCACCAATACCAAGACATTCCACCGAATTTGCGGATGCATATGGAGTCCATATTACTAGTATCGGACCTTACAGATTGTATGGTTATTTGAGCATACCGAAAGGGGAAGGCACATTTCCTGCAAGATACTACGTTCCCAAGAATGGTAGTGTGCTTGAATTGATCCCACAGGGTTCGGCTAATCGGATAAGAGAGAAGTACATAATTTTTTCGCTTGCTTGTAGAGGGATGCGGAATTCTGATAGGCCATATACGGCTATGTATCCGGGACAATTGATTTCTGGAATAGAAAGCGCTGAAACAAGCGTCTATAGAGGTATAGCTGCAGATACAATGAGAGGCCTAGATTTTTTGTCCACTTTGCCGAATGTTAATAAATCAGCTGTGATTTCAATAGGAAATGACAACGCGATATTAGCCGGCGCGCTTCATGATCTCACCACTCATATTGTTTGTACTCCAGCTTATCTTTATGAAACCATAGCTAAATCTTATGAGACTAATTCATATCCCTTGGAGGAATTCAGCGATTACGTTAGAAGATATCCAGATAGGAAAGATTCAGTTGAGAAAACCTTGTCGTATTTTAATATCAAATCTCATGCAATATCGGTTACAGCAGATACCTTGATCATGGCTGATTATAAAGGAGGCCAATACGATAAAAAGGCTCTAGGGGGTTTGGCTGATCTAATCGTAGGTGACGTCACAATTCACGAGTCGGAAAGATCGAGCTTTAAAGACGGTTTATTTATGGAAAAATGGGTTGCTACAGAACTTTATCCAGATGATGAAGGCCCTATTATTCCCATGAATTGGATGGGTAAAGTTGAGTGATGAGTGATGAGTGAGGAATACAAATGGCCGATTCCATGTGGCATATCCGTACCTCAGGTTTTTACTGAAACCGATGTAGATATTGAATTTGTTCGTGCGTTCGTCAAAGATGCAGAAGCCCTCGGATATCACAGCCTTTGGGTACAAGAACGGATAATAGGAACGGCAAATCAGCTGGAGCCGATAAACCTTTTAAGTTTCTTGTCCGGCATTACCAAAACTATAAGGCTTGGTACGGCCGTTATAGTGGCTACTACCCGAAACCCATTTGTACTGGCCAAAGAGTTGACTACTCTGGACCATTTGTCGGATGGTCGATTAACGCTTGGGTTGGCCCTGGGAGGTAATCCGTCCACCTACCAATTGCTTGGGGCTCCCGAAAGTCATAGAGTTCGTCACTTTATGGAATCACTCAATATTATTAAAGATTTTTGGACTCAGGAAAGAGTCAGCCGTGAAGGAACATTTTGGAACTTTAGAGAGTTAAGTATGATGCCTATGCCAGTACAGAAACCCAGGCCTCCCATTTGGTTAGGTGGTCGTCATCCAGATGCTTTAAAAAGGTCCGTCAGGCATGCGGATGGTTGGATGGGCGCTGGTTCAACTTCATCAAAAGAATTTGCCAGTCACGTCAAAATTGTTCAAGATGAAATGGCGCGATTGAATGTAAAACCTTCCGACTTTCACATTTCCAAGCGTTGTTACATCGCTATAGATGATGATGAACAAAGAGCCGAATCAAGGCTTGCTGACTGGTTCGGTGCACATTATGGGAATTCAGAAATGGCCAGTCATGTTTCTGTTTTTGGGAGCATAGATAAGTGTGCAAATGGGCTTCAAGAAATAATAGACGCTGGTGCCCAAATGCTGATGCTTAATCCGGTTTTTGATCAGATGGAACACCTTCATAGCTTAAAAGAAGAAGTTATTCCGTTGCTAAAATCAGCCTCATCCCGTTCTGTGGGACATTAAAATGACTGTGTTATACTCCCGCCACTTGCACAGTGGGCCTTACACTTTACTATATCTTTAAAAGCGAGGAATTTGTTGACTTCGAACGAATATTCCAATCCAGATATTTTGGTTTCAACTGCATGGTTGGAAGATCACCTTGATGATCCAGACATAAGGGTGATTGACTGTGACATGTTGGATTCGTACGCAAGGGCTCACATAAAAGGAGCTGTTGGGATCGATGTTCATCATTATATAAAGCATCCTGATTATCCTTCCGATAACAAGGCGTATCCCTGGGTTGCTGGACCAGAAGTGGTAAAGGATATTTTTCAACGGATGGGGATAGGTGATCAAACCACTGTTGTGGCCTATGACAGTAATGGCAGTCTTTGGGCGAGCCGGTTCTGGTGGGTTCTCAATTATTATGGCCATATGAATGTGAAAGTGTTAGATGGTGGATGGAAGAAGTGGTTCGATGAAAAACGGCCTTTGTCTATTGATAATCCAACAGCTAAGGAGACAGTTTTTACGCCCAATATTCAGTCAGGCCTCATCTGTGAAATAGAAGAAATGAGCTCAAAATTAGGCGATCGGGATACGGTTATTCTTGATGTGAGGTCTAATTCAGAATGGGACGGGTCCAATGATCGGGGTAATTTGAGATCCGGGAGAGTGCCAGGTGCTGTTCATCTGGAATGGCTTAATTTTGTTGAATCGGACAAATATCAAACTTTTAAAACAGCATCAGAACTTAGAAAGATGTTATCTGATTTAGGAGTATCTCCTGAAAAAGAAGTGATAACTTATTGACAGGGTGGTATTCGTGCGGCGCACGGAGTATTTGTTCTGACACTACTTGGTTATCAAAAAGCGAAGAATTATGACGGTTCAATGGGTGAATGGGCCAATAGGGAAGACACGGTCCTCATTTAAGTAGGGTATAGGTGAGATCTAATAATGGGACGATCGAAATTCCATCCCATCGGGCTCATACATAGATCGGAATCAGAAGCCTTCAATGGTGTGACATTGTTCACAACAAACAGTGGTGATCACGCTAACTTGATAAATCTTGACGGCGAAATAGTCCACCGTTGGTACCACAGTGACGGTATTTTCTACGCATATCTTCTAGACAACGGGAATTTATTATGCAGGACACGGCCAGACAGTGATCATGATTTGGTAAAAGGGATTGGCGGGTCATCCTCAGGATTGGTGGAATTAGACTGGGAAAGCAATGTTGTATGGTCATACAAAAACCCCATGCTACATCATGACTATGAGAGGCTTAAAAACGGAAACACCCTTGTGTTAGTTTTCGATTTATTGGATGAAGACACAAGCCGAAATATAAAGGGCGGATATTACTCAGATGAAATCGGGCAGAAAGTGCTCGGTGATGTAGTCAAGGAAATAGATGAAGATGGCAGTGTGGTGAATCAGTGGCGAATGTCGGACATTTTGAATTTTGAGGAAGACATAATATGCCCACTTGAAAGTCGAAAAGAATGGACTCATTGCAACAGCTTGAACATCACATCTACCGGTGATTTTTTGTTAAGCTTCCGTAACACTAATACTGTGGGTATAGTTGAAAAGAATTCTGGCGATTTTTTGTGGAAATGGGGACCTGGGGAGATTTGGCATCAACATCACCCTACGTTTCTGGCAAATGGTAATGTTTTGATATTTGATAATGGTAGCCATTCAAGGAGCGTCGATAGATCCAGGGTTATTGAAGTCAATCCTAATAATAATGAGATCTGCTGGGAATACACGGAACAGCCCGCTATGGCTTTCTATAGTTACCACATAAGTAGTGCAGAAAGACAAGCGAATGGGAATACATTGATCTGCGAAGGTGCCTTTGGTCGTATTTTTGAAGTAAATCCCGATAAAGAGGTCGTTTGGGAATACGTAAACCCGTTCTTCCTTCATAATGAGAGGCGGAATGAAGTAAGCAATATGGTATTTAGGGCCCATAAATACCCCCTTGACCATCCCGCAATTAAAGGTAAGAATTTGGATCCAAACAGATACTCGGATATTAATAGACTCATTTATTCACGGGATGAATTGATAAGTCCGTTAGTGGTTCCGTGAAAAATTTTGAAACCGCCCCAAGGAGGTAGGAAATGAAATTATTATTAATGAGCGGTGGCAGGCATCCGTATGAAGAATCGACGCCTGTGTTGGAAAGTTTTCTGAGGGCTGCAGGTCATGATGTCACAGTCAGGGAAGATGCTGATGCTCTTACGGACGGTACTCTTAGTGCTGTAGATATTCTTGTATTTAACACACTTAGAGAAGGTGAAATGGCTTTGAATTCTATGCAACAGAAGGCCATGGAAAATGAAATAGAGAAAGGAAAAGGTTTTGTGTGCATTCATATTTCTGGGTGTGTACCAGATACATGGAATGATTATGGAAACATTACCGGGGGAGGCTGGGTAATGAACAAGAGTTTCCATCCTCCATATGGAAATTTTGAAGTCAATATAGGTAATCAGGAGCATCCATGTGCATCGGGTCTGTCGGATTTTAATACAGATGATGAGTTATATATGAACACAGATTTTAGAGATGGTAATGATGTGTTTTTGTCAGCAACACACGATAGCGGATCATATTCAAAAAATAGGGAAGGAGCGGAGGAAATGGAAATGCCGGGTGGAACCTTTCCTTTAGCTTGGACTCGCTCTTTTGGATCAGGCAAAGTTTTTGTAACTCTTTTGGGCCACGATGGTTTGAGTCATCAAAATAGTGGGTTCCAGCAGCTTGTGCTGAACGGGGTAGATTGGGCTGGAAGTTAGTTCTATTATTTAATGGATTTAGGTGTGGGTTGTAAGTTTTTCCATAACAGACTCAGCCCATGCCTGAAGATTAGCGTCTAGGTCTTCTCCACAATGAGGGCACTCGAAATCGCCCGTACTCCAGCGCATGCCACAGCCATTACAGGATGGGATTTGATCGAGACTATTTATCAGGAACTGAATTTTTTCGTGATGGTTCAATCGTATTAACCTTTGAGTTTCTTTAAAATTTGGTATACCTCTTTGCGATAAGGCATAGCACTGGTTGCACCTCTTCCGGTTATAGTTATGCCGGCAGATATGTTTCCGATCAAGGATGATTCTTTTGTGCTTTTATTTGAGAGATATCCGTGTATAAAGCCACCCTTGAATGAGTCCCCGGCTCCTGTCGTATCCACAACGTTGCCGTATTTGTAAGGATTGATTTCAAATTGTTGCTTTCCGTCACTCACTATTGCTCCCATTTCCCCCATGGTAAGAACCACTATTTGGACTCCCATTTCATGACTTTTCGTAATTACCTCTTCCGGGTCATCGCTATCAAAAAGTGGTTCGGAATCTGCGGGTAAACTAGGCATAAATATATCTACGTATGGCATTAATTCTTCCATACCTTTTTTTGCCTCACTATGTGACCATAATTGGTGGCGGTAGTTAGGATCATAAGATACGGTGACACCATTTTGTTTCGCGATTTGTGCCGCTCGCAGCACTGTTGCTTTAGTGGAGAGTGATATAGCCTGACCGATTCCACTACAGTGCATGATCTTTGATTGGGATATATATGATTCGTCTAGATCTTCTGGTCGTATGGTGGTCACAGCACTACCTTTTCTATAATAGACAAAGTCTCGGTCGCCGTCGGGTTTCACAGCTACAAAATGTACGGCGTTAAATCCCTCTACGACATTTATGTTTGAGACATCTATGCCCTCTGAAGTCAGTGTTTCCCTGAGATATGATTCGAATGGATCGTCCCCAAAGTTTGTAATGTACCCCGTTTTAGTGCCAAGTCGTGAGGCTGCTACGAGAATATTAAAACTATCTCCCGCAAGGGACCTGTTAAATGTCGACGCTTTTTGTATGGGTTCCTCAGAGAATAGTTCTATAAGACATTCTCCGATACTGAGCATTTCAGGCATTTTTCAGATATTCCTCCTAACAAGATCGGGAGCACACGCTTCGATTACATTTAAAGTACCCTCCATTTTTCCAGGTGTGGAGGAAACTACCCTTACGATTGCTTTGTCCAGTCCCTTTGAAAGTCGAGCAAATTCGGAGGCTGCTTGATCAGCTTTCCCAAAATAGGCAACCTCTCGTAGGATATTGACCGGGAAAGCTTCGGCTAATTCATTTTCAGTGGCACCTTTAACTCGCATCTCGTCAAGTTTTGCCAGTTCGTTTCTAAATCCCATTCTTTCAAAGTGGGCTCTATACCCGAAGGTCTTTTCCCGTTCAGATGGTACTGTTGCCCCTAGAGCGTAATGCATTGTAGCCTTCGCAAGTTCAATTCGAGCCTTATCTTCATCATCATCAACACAAACCCTTATGTATTGGGACACCTTTATTTCAGATGAATCGCGGTTCGCGACACGTGCCCCTTCTTTTATGCGTTCACGGCTCCAGTATATCTGGGATGGGGAACACCAATTTAATGCAGCCCCATCTGCCAATTCACCGGCAATACCAAGCATTTTGGGGCCTAATGCTCCAAGATATATGGGAGTCTTTGGTGGTGGGTCAATTGCTAACTGTGCTTCACTGAGGCTCATCAATATACCGTCATGATTGAGTTTTTCCCCATTTACTAGTTGTTTCACCACGGAGATATACTCCCTCATGAGATCTAGCGTTGAAATTTTTGGAATATTCAGGGTTTTTCTGCTAGCAGGACGGTATATACTACCAGCCCCCAAGCCCATAATAAATTTCCCCCCTGTTAGTTTGCTAACAGTGCCACCTGCCATAGCGAATGCCATATGAGTTCGCCATATTACTGGTGAAACTGCTATCCCTGTGTACAAACCTCCATCGACAACTTTGTTGGTTGCCGCCCAACGCATAAGGCATATTTGATATGAATCTTGTCCTGTGCCCTCAGGGGTCCATATGCTTTCATATCCTAGTAACGCAGCCTTTTGCGATGCTTCAGTATCTTCATAAATACTTAGGCCCAACGTTGGGTCCAATCCTACTCCGATTTCCATTACCCCAATTTGTCTCCTATTGATTAGATTTAAATTGTATGATTTCTGGTTATCTAAATGGCTGTATCTATGATTGGACTTAGTGCCAATAGTATTCCTACTGATAGGACTATTGCGCCAAAGTTTATCCGTTCTGCGACCCTAAGCAAAATGTTGATTGTAATAATGCCAGATATTAAAGCCACTAAAAGCGCAGATATATTTTCAATTGAGAGGTCTATTCCACCTGATAATGCACTGTAGATACCAGCGCCAGCTGTCGCCGGGATGCCCAGCATGAAACTTAAGGCAAATGCTTCTCGTCTGTCCAAACCACGTGCCAACATTGTGGATACTGTCAATCCGGATCTACTTAGTCCTGGCAAGGCTGAAACACCTTGAGCAATACCTGTGATAATCCCATCTAGAATTTTCACGTCGCTCCTTAGGCGAATCCCGGATTTTTGCGCTTTCAAAAGGACCAAACCTGTTACTACCATGCAAACCCCAATAGCGCCCATGGCGTAACTTAAATTTGTCTTTAAAGTTTCACCACTTGTTATGTCGTCCATAACGATTAAAATCGGCAATCCTAAACAGGCACTTACGAACATTCCCGTTATAAAAAATTTAACTTCGGGTGTTGGTCTGGCTGGTGATTTTAAGAATGTGGTGATCATGCGATATATGTCGGATTTAAATACGAAACCAGCGGATATTGCTGTTCCTATATGAACCCACAAAGCTATATTTATAGACTCGTTTGATTCATTACCAAATAAGGTTGTGGAAGCTAGTGTGACAACTCCTTCTGAACTGACAGGCAGCCATTCAGTTATACCCTGAATTAGTCCTAGTATTACAGATTCAAACATTGATCACTCAACAACTGATCTATAATCGGGCCATCTCTGTTGAGAACCAAAAAGCCATTGAGCCTCCTCTGTCGTCATATCCATTTACGGCTGCCCGGTACAAATAGTCGCTGCGTTTTTCCTGTACCCCGGTTCCTGTGCACACGTCAACAAGATCCGCGTTTGATGATATGCGCCTGTTTACAGCATTCCAGGCTTTCAAGACACTGTCTTTGTAATCATTCTTTTTGAGCCAGCCATTATTGATGCCTCGGGCCATTGAATAACCTATCATGCATGTGGATGAAAATTCCTCGTATGTGCCAGGGAAGTCAAGAAGCTGAGTCCACATACCGGAAGGCCCCTGTCGTTTTATTAGCCCTGCGAGTTGATTTTTATGAATTCCCAATAATTTTTCGCGTTCTGGATGATCGGAACTCAAATATGTCAAAGTCTCGGCGTAAGCCATACATCCAAATCCATTTCCTCTACCCCAAAAAAAGGGCCCTGATTTGCTATGCCAGAAAAGTCCATCGGCTTGCTGTACATTAGCGTCAAGTAGAAATTTGATGAGCATATCGGCGTACGTTGATTTTCCTGTCAGTTGGTGTGCTCTACCAAGAATAGCGCTCATGAAAAACATATCTTCACACCAAAAGTTGGGATCACATGGAGTAGGAGCTTCGCCAGGCAGAGTTTCTTGATAAGTATCGGCCGCCTTCAATAAGAGAGTTTTCCATTTATCCTCACCGGTGGCTTCAAACAGATCTTCAGCCCAGCATAGGGCCGCGATACTGTTGCCTTTAGTTGCGTTTCCATTATAGCCTTCATCAGTATTCAGGAAGTCAACCATGGCCGATATTTCCTGTGTTGGATCATTATGGGTCGGGTCTAACTGCTTCAACCGCAATCGTCCACTGACGGCAACTCCCTGAACGTATCCTATTGGTTCATCTAGTTTATGCCCGTATACGGGGTCAAGCACCCTGGCTACTTCTAGAGGATTTCTGGAAGAGCGATTATCCAATTCTTTTCTTGCAGGGGAGTGCGGGAAGGACTGAGACTTAATCCACTGCAGAATGTCACCGACTACACTCTTTGCATTCGACGCAGTGCAATTTATGCGAATAGAGGGTATGTTTCCTGGGGTGTCACCGAGCCCACTTGCTATGGCTCCGAGCAAAGACTGATCTGATTCTACATTTTGAGTTTTAATGGTGTCGTGCTGGAAATTTTTTGATAATCCATAAGTTTGAATACTGGGGATATCCGAAGTGAAAATTTCAACAATGAGATCCGGTCCATTTATTGTCAGCCATCTCCATAAATAAAGAGCTTCCTGGGCTGTTTCATCAAAGTAATATTTTTCACCTGGTGGGTATATAGCCGAAGACATTTCATTTCTCACGTCACCTAAATAAGTGGAAATGAACGTGAAATTGGCTTGATCATCCAGAAGATTGTCGATTGATTCCCCAAGGGATTTTTCTGATTTGGGATCATCTGAAAGCCCGCCTATTAATGCAATCTTGATTTTGTCTGTTTCTGTGTGAAAGTCTGAGCTTGTTATTCCCGGTATAGTCTTCTCTTCTCGTGTTACTCCCACCGCATAATTGGCCAAGTTGTCATGGTTACTACTGTATTTTTCGCACAACCTTGAAGTCATTTCGATACCTCTTTGTACTGATGATAGCTGTTTATGATTTGTTGGATGAGAGAATATTCGCAGCGAGGTAGCCTGCCCCAAAACCATTATCTATATTTACCACCCCTATTCCCGGAGAACAGCTGTTTAGCATTGCTAAAAGTGCTGTTAAGCCATTGAAACTTGTTCCGTATCCGATACTGGTTGGAACCGCTATTATAGGTGCGTCCACCAGTCCCCCAATCACAGAAGGTAGAGCTCCTTCCATTCCTGCTACCGCAACGATGACTTTTGCACCTGTTAGGATATCTAGCTTGTCGAATAATCTATGGATTCCTGCCACCCCGACATCAAACATCCTAGTGACCTCGCATCCCATCATTTCGCCTGTTATACAGGCCTCAAGAGCTACGGGAAGGTCGGAAGTTCCGGCACATGCAACCAACATACCGGGTAGCTTTTCCTCGTTTTGCTCTTTCTGTTCAGCAGTGATTACGCGGGCCAGTTCGTCATAGTGAGCGTTTGGAGTTTTTTCAAGTACAGATTCATAGGCTTCCGAACTTGCACGAGTTACTATTACTTTCCCTGATTGGGAAACGATACTTTCGCAAATACTGGCTATCTGTTCAGGGGTTTTACCTTGTCCGAAAACTACTTCGGGGAATCCTCGCCGAATAGATCTGTGATGATCAACCTGTGCAAAACCAAGATCCTCAAATGGCAAAGATTTTAAGCTTTCTACTGCCTGATTTATGTCAACTCGGCCGCTTTGTATTTCTGTTAGTAATGATCTGAGTTTATTTTCGTCTATTGTTCTACTCCTAAAACTTTGTTGCTAATTCCCATATTTGAAATGTTAATTACACTCTTGTAAATTTGGCGACTCTTTCCCCGTCTCCAATTTCCGTGACATATATGGAGCCAGATGAATCCACCGTTATGCCGTGACCACCATATCCGCTCCCTTTTCCTGGAGACCCATCATCTTTCCAACTCCAGCGCGAGACCAAGTCGCCCGAAAGTGTCCATATGCTGACTCCACCTTCCGTGCCCTGTTCAACACAATAAATTAAATCATTACTGATCCAAACGTCTCCAGGCTTGGAGACATCTGTCCACTCTTCGAGAAAGTTTCCACTATCGTCAAATATTTGAATCCTATCGTTTTCGCGATCACAAATTATTACCCTGCTATCTTTATCAACCCAAATGTTGTGCAGAAGTGCAAACTCCCCCGGGCCAGTGCCTTGCTTTCCCCATGAATGTAAAAGCCTTCCATCAGAACTGAATTTGTGAACTCTATGACCCCCATAGCCGTCTGATACAAATAATTCACCGTTTGGTGCTACCGCAATACCTGATGGCATGTTAAAGGGTAATCCTGAAAAAGAAGGTGCGGGTGCTAATTTTTCTCCAAGCGTCCTCAGTAATTCTCCGCCAGGGGTATATTCATTTGCAATGTGATAATCGCGATCCACAAGCCAAACGTTATCATTGGGGGCTGTATATATACCGTGAGGGTTTGCGGAAAAAGTTCCCTCGCCCCACGAGGATATGAAGTTTCCTTCCGTATCCCAAATTGTTACAGGGTGTTTCCCCCTGCTGAAAATATACACTTCATCTTTAGAATTTACAGCTCCGTCTGAAGCAGCTCCAAATGCCCAGTATTTCGGCATGTTGGGCCAAAGAGGAACCCTCTCGTATTTATGATCACCGCTTCCTACTATAGTCATGAGCTTACCATCCCTTTTTTGGCTGTTTTTCCTAAGGCATACCCGAATTGTTCACGTTTCACATTTGTTTTATTGTGAAGGATAATCCGATTGTACAACCATGGAGCTTGGTCAGTACAGGCTTGGGACGATTGTAGTACTCACTTACACGTGAAATCAGATATAATTGTTGTCCTGTTAAGATGTTTAAACGTTTACATAGCTATCTTTAAGCACCGTAATTTTTTTATCTAAGGTTTGATTTTGTCGGGGTGTGGCGCAGCGGTAGCGCGCCTGTTTTGGGAACAGGAGGTCCTCGGTTCGATCCCGAGCACCCCGACCATTTTCACAGACACAAAATAGATGCAAAGGATAGCTTTCCCCTAACTTTTTAGTTAGCCCCATGATTCCTTGACTGTCACGTCTACAGTAACGGGCACTTCACGGAGAAATTCACCCATTCCTTCTTCCATACATTGTTTGAGCCATTCTGTCGTCTTCTGTGTTTGTTCTTTTGGTGCCTCAATAACTATCTCGTCATGCACTGTCAGGACTGGATATGCATTTACCATATGTCGGGTTTCCCATAGCTTTATAAGAGCAAGCTTCAGGCCGTCAGCAGCCGACCCTTGAATAGGGGAGTTCAGTCTGTTTGTATAGTCTCGTTCACCTTCCAGTATCCGATGTCTTCCGAGTATTGTCCTGGTTTCCAGTTTTTTGCTTTGCAGTTCGTGCCATTTCTTAATTCCTGAGTAAGCTTCAAAATAGCGTCTCCGTACAGTAGCTGCTGAGGCTTCATCCATTTCGACTTGGAAGTTATTCTGGGCATAAAAAGACAATCCTCTTGCTCCCATACCGAATATGAGCCCAAAGTTGACGGCCTTAGCCATCTGCCTCTGCGAATCTGTCACGGATTCCGTTTCCGGTTTGCCCAAGAGGTATGATGCAGTGACAGAGTGAAGATCACGGCCCTCAGAAAATGCTTTTTTCATTCGGACATCAGAAGCCATTTCTGCTGCGATGCGCAGCTCTATCTGCTCGTAATCAGCTTTTATTAATACGTTTCCGGATGCGGCACGGAAGCAATTTCTATATGCAGTTTCTCGAGGTATGTTCTGAAGGTTTGGATCTTTGCAGGACGTCCGACCTGTGGCTGATCCTATTTGCACCCAGTTCGGATGTATACGATTGCTTACCTTGTTAACATGGTCATGCCAATCAGTACCATAAGTGCTCACTTTCTTGGCAGCTTCCCTGTAGTCCAGTAGAAGCGAGATTACGGGATGTTTACCCCTGTTAGCCTCTAGGGTAGAGTGTCGGGTGTTCTCAATTTGGACGCCGAGATCGCTCAAGAGTTTTTTTACCTGCGCTGGGGAATCCCAGTTTACAGATACAGCCGCATTCCCGAATAGGTCAAAGCCAGACATAGTGTGTTCAGCAACCGACGAGTTGAGCGCATTTTTTAGTTGTAGGGCTTTTTCCCCGGCGGTCTTAACCAGTTCGTCCCATAACTCCTTGTCTAAATTGACACCGGCTCTTTCCATCCAGCAAATAGCAGGAACTAAGCGATTCTCAAGTTTCACAACCTCTGTTATTTGAAGATTCGCTGCCTTTTCGTCCAGTATTTTTCTGATAGGTAGCAAAACAGCTGCGTCCTGTGCAGCGTATTTAAGCTGTGCCCGAGAGAGGCGTTCCGTGCCCCAGTTTGAGGTTTGTTCCTCCTTGTCCAGTTCTATATTTAAATACTCTTTTGTTATTACTTTGAGACTTCTTGCATAGCCTCTGTGATGTAACACCTGGTCGGTGATCATGGTGTCGTAGATGGGTTCTGGCATCGCGCCACCATCAGCTTCATAGAGAAAACTCGCATCAAACTTGCCGTTGTGAATTACCTTTATAGGTCCGCCTACGAGCAGAGGCTGCAACACATTTACCGGAACGTGATTTATATCGATTACATAGGTGTTATGGGTGGTTGAAATTTGTACCAGCCGGATTTTATCAAGTAAAGGATCAAGTCCGGTCGTCTCTATGTCCAGGCCTATTGCTTCTTCATCGAGTAGCCTTTTTACGATGTTTTTCGCTTCTTTTATCTCGTATACAAGGTTCACATCGTAGGGTTTCTGGGGGTTGTCAGAATTTACTGTGCTAGAACGAATTGGGCTGATCTGTTCCACAAATCCACTCCTTTTAATGAAACGTCGATTTCATCACCTGATTTTGAGGTTGCGTGGAGAGAGCACCTGATTCTGAAGGGGTAGTCCGTAAGCTCCAATATAGCTCGTTGATCGTTTTTTGTTTCTAGAACTATGGCCGGCATTGTCCACTGATGATTGCGCGCGGATAGATTTTGGTCAAGGAATTTAAGAAACCAGTATCGGTTCCTAGAATTTTCTACTCGCGATAAAATTCTAGATTGTTGTCCGCATGCATTAGCTTTGGAAATCATTTCCTCGGATGTGTATTTGATTTTCTGATGATACATGTGGTGCAGAATTTGCCCCTGAACCATAAGGTCTTGATATCTTCGAATAGGTGAAGTCGCCCTTGAGTAATGATCAAGGGCCAGACCGAAATGTGGTCCAGGCCGGGTGGATATAACCGCAGGCCTTAATAATTTTGCCCCTTCGTATCTTCCCAGTGGGCCATCTGGTAGTTGGCTCGGCATTGCATGCCCCGGAGATGCCTGGGTTCTGTAAATCGTAGGAACGTCGTTTTGGAGACAATATTGGCCAGCAAAATTGTTATAAATAACCATTAATTCTTCAACGATATTTCTTGAAGGCGAATGCCGGTTAATTACTTCGATTTTGACATTTTTCTGCACTGTAACATCTATCCCCATTTCTCGCCCTTCCAATTCAAAAGCCCCTGCATTGATTCTTAATTCGTGATGAAATTCAGCCAATAGCCTGGCTTTTTCCAGCATATTCTTTATGGGACTTTCACTGGAAAGTAAAATTTCGTCGCATTGTTCGTATGAAAGATCGTGATCATTTGAAATCAGGGTATGGGCAAAATGACAATCTATGTCATCTCGGTTTTCGTTGACTGACACTTTTAAAGAGAGGCATTGTCTTTCCACTTTACTGAGCAAGCTGCCGATATTTTCTGATATGGCTATGGGTAACATAGGTATTGTTTGTTCTGGTGTGTATAGTGATTCTGACCTCAAATAAGCCTCATTGCCAATAGCTGAATTTTCTGAGACCAGAGAAGATATATCTGATATATGTATCCATATTGCGTTGCCATCTATAGATATGGCGTCGTCTTTGTCGCGAGTGCTTTCGGAATCTATGGAAAAGGTTGGTAAGTTCGTAAGATCTTTCAGGCTGTGATTTGGAAGTAAGTTAGGAAGAGTTTCTAGCTCTGCGAAAATTTTAGCTTCAAAAGCAACTGGTATGTCAGACTTGATTAGTTCGAGTGGCTCATCCTGACTAAAAACATTTGACTTAACTAAAAGATTGAATGCACTGTTTTGAGCCTGGACGGAGCTTACGTTTTGTTTTTCAGCTATTAACTCCGTTATTTGTTTTGAATGTCTATATGAGTTTCCGTGTACAACAAAAGTTTTCAGATGATTAAGAAGGGTGTTTTGATAATCGGTTAAATCATCATGGATATTTCCATCTGCCATTGATGATAGTAACGAATCGGATTCAGCTTGTTTTTGTTTATCCGACGCTAGTTTGTTTTTGATAGTAGTGACTTCTGAAATACTCCTTGGCTCAAGCATGTTTTTTGTTCGTTTGAAATATGTTGAACCAGAGTTTATTTTCATGACTATACCTGAGATAAATTCAGGAGAAATATCTGGTTCAGGCCATAATTGTGCCACCTCTGCGGCTGTCATTTTTTTGAGGTTTTCTTTGACTAAATGCCAGGCATTTTCAAGATCGACCGTTTTTGATATTTCATCTACCGTTTCACGATATTGTTGAAATATATCCGGGCTAGACGTCTTCACACCTGTACGGTGAATTATTCGGTTTTCAGAAACCCTTGTTTCTTTGTTACGACCAGTTTTGAGGACAAGTTTTCCTTCGGTATTTTGTGGGTGGAGTTCCTCACAGATTGTGACTTGCCCGCCTACAACGGCCAGAACTATCTCACCCATGTGATTAAAGGTCCGATAACCTAGGGATAACGGTGTCGGAGAGTAACTTCATAGAATGTTTCCATTTTTCGTGAGGGGTCCATTCATGGCCCATTGCAAGTAATACTCCGAACCCCCCAACCTCATCATAAAGGGCCCGGATTTTTTCTGTGACATCATCTGGGGTTCCCACAATCCATATATTGTCCATAATATATTTCAACGTTACCTCGGAATCTGGCATATCAGGGTCTCTTTTAAACAAGTTAAGTAATTTGGTCTTGGTGGTAAGTTTAAGGAAGTAATCGTTGTAGTCTCGAGCCATGACTCCGGTTAACGCCTCTTCCTCTGCTTCTTCTCTTGTGTCCGAAACGAAAATTTCGCGAGCTACTCGCCACTGGGCCCTGTCAGGCTGCTTGTTTTGCCGTTCAGCTCCTTCCTTCACTGCTTCCCAGTGTCCCTTCACAATGTTCCCGGGGACAATATTGATACTCATGGGGATCCACCCCCGTTCCCCTGCTATTTTGAGGGTCTCAGAATGAGGAGAAACTCCCGCGACACCTATAGGTGGATGAGGTTTTTGGTAGGGAGAAACATGGAACTTTAAACCCAGATCTTCATCTGGTTCAGGGATTGTAAAATCCCAGTATTTACTTTTGTATCTTCCGGGCTTTGGGTCTGACCACATTGATGTGATAAGTTCAACAGACTGCTGTGACATTTCCCGGTGATCGTTATTTTGTGGATCAAATCCAAAAACTTCGAAATCTCCAGGAAAACCACCGGAGCCGACACCCCAGTTAAACCTTCCTTTTGCCATGTGATCTAATTGAGCTATACGGTGAGCGATCATAAAAGGATTGTGATTTGGCATACAGGTGACACCTGTCCCAAGTCTTATGTTCTTCGTTAGGGCAAGAGCCTTTGCAATAAAGAGATCTGGAGCGGGAATGTTTTCCCACTGGGCTGTGAAATGTTCTCCAATCCAGGCTTCACTGTATCCGAGTTGATCCAGTAAAATAATCTGCTGCAGGTCGGATTCCAATGTCTCGGTGATATTTGAGCCAGGGGGATGTAATGGCATCGTGAAATATCCGACTTTCATGAAGGCTCCTTAATATTTACTGCCTAGTTGAATTGTGGTTAATAATCTGCAATTTTATGGGAGTATAGTTTAGGGAAAAGGCCATAACAACAGAAGGTATTATTTCATATGCATTTTGATGAAGAAAGATCACTCCAGATGTTACGTTTGCTTGGGAAAAACCCCGCGACTTCATTCAATGAAAGTCTCGTTTCTGGTCAGGTAAAAACATTATTATCTGAATCAGATATTTTCTTCAAAGAAGACAAGTATGGAAATATCATCGCAGAAGTTCCAGGAGTTGGGGCTACCGATGATGATCATTCTATAGCTTTTGTCGCTCATATGGATCATCCAGGGCTTGAGGTTACAGAAGTTAGGGATGACGGTTTGGTAATAGCGACCGCAATGGGTGGAATCCCAAATGCTGTTTTCAATCAAGAAACGGACGGGTTTACATTTGATGCAGAAGGGAATCGCAATCCTTGTCGTATCCGGCCTTATGAAGGAGCAACCGACAGAACTGTCAGTGTTGTTGGAGAAAGTAGTTTTGATGTAGGCGCCCCGATTACATTCGACCTTGAAGACTTTTTTGTTGATGAGGGAATTATCAATATGCGCGCTCTAGATGATCTTGCTGGTTGCGCGGCCATAATAACTGTCCTGTTGGAATTGAAGAAAAAACCTTCCGGGAACAATGTTTACGGTATTTTTACCCGGGCTGAAGAAGTCGGTTTGATTGGAGCCAGATTGCTTGCCCTTGAAAAAGCCGTCTCTCTAAATACCTTTGTGGTATCTATTGAAACGAGTTCAGTGATACCAGGCGTACATCAAGGGTTGGGGCCTGTAATAAGGACTGGTGATGCCTCGTATACTTTCAATGCTGAGGCCGAACAAATATTAATATTTGCGAGAAATTCTATCCTAAAAAATGACGACAGCTTTAAATGTCAGAGACAATTGATGAGTGCGGGTTCATGTGAGGCCAGTGCCTTTGCAGCGAACGGTTACAAGACGACAGGGATAGCGTTTCCTTTGATAAATTGGCATAACGCTACCACCTTCATAGGTGACCCTGATGGAGATGTAGGTCTTGAGAGAATTTCTTTGGGAGATTACCTGGGTGGGATACGGTTAATGATGATGGCTACCCATTGCGTGGCGCAGAGTGAAAATTCCGTGCTGATAGATCGTTACAGGGAAGTACGGAATGAGGACAGAGTCCGACTTTCTGGCAGTTCCTGATAACCTAGGGCTCACTTCGGTCCCAGTCATCAAGAGTCCAGTAACCTACATAAGGAAGTAGAGACACGGATTTTAACCCCTGAGCCCTTTTTAGGCGCTGGATATTGAATAAATGTGTAGTTTGCTCAAAATATATATGTCTTATAGTTGCCTCTATGGTCATGGTTCCTTTTGCGGGGTTCCCGATGGCTGTCACTCCACTCGGATGAGCCTTTGACATCAATCTCCACTGCGGACTGGGATCTCGTTGGACTTTATTGTTTTGGAGAACTTCTATGGAAGTCTTATTCAATACATCTTTAACTAAATTTATTGCTTTCTCAAGAGCCGACATGATCTCTTGAATTTCCCAGTACTTATCATCATCTAACCGCCTATCATAATTTGAAGATGCTATTGGATTGATGTCTGTGTACCCATGATCATTATTTGGATAAAGAATGTGTCCTAATCTCACTATAATCCATCGAGGAATCAGTGAAGCCATGTGGCTCAATTGTATTCTTATGCTCCATGTCGACCAATCCCATTCGTCAGATGTGTAGTCCAATTGTTGATTAGATAATCCTGAAATTTCAGATCGAATCAGTTCGAACAGGTCATCGAATTCAGGGAATACTTCAGAGCTGGAAGTGTTTCTATCAGACAATGTTAGTCCTTATATCTGTCTAGGGCTCTAACCAAATTTTGCATAGATAAGTTTCCCCCGCTTGCTACAAGAACAACGTTTTTACCGGAAAGTTGGTTTTTGAGTTTTAGGGCAGCTGCTAGGGTTGAGGCGCCAGCATGTTCCATCAGATTCCTGGTATGTTGAAGATGCATTACGATCGCTTCTTCCATTTCTTCATCCGATACAAGTATGAAGTCATCCATCATTTCCTTCATGATGGATTGCGCTGGTTCATAGGCGGAATTAGTTGCCAAACCTTCTGCCAGAGTATCAACGTTGGATTGCGTTATTGAACCTGTTTTCCAGGAATTATATGCCGCTGGAGCTTTTTCAGCTTGGACTCCAACTATTTTGACTTCTGGTCGTATAGACTTTGCGACTATTGATGTTCCGCACACCCCGCTCCCTCCACCGACAGGAACTATTATTACATCAACATCCGGCAAGTCTTCCATTATCTCCAATCCATAGGTTCCCACTCCCGCGTAAAGCCTTGATTCCTCTACGGGATGTATATAAAAGTATCCTTTTTCTTCCGAAAGCTTCCTTATATATTCATCTGAAGCACCGAAATGAGGCCCGTGATGGATAACCTCGGCACCAAGGTTTATCATTGATTCGACCTTGCCGGGACTAGTGTTTTCTGGAACTGCTATGTGGGCTTTTGCGTTAAATAATCTAGCCGCATATGCTATGGACTGACCATGGTTTCCGCTTGACGCAGTGGACACACCGGCGTCAAGGTCAGATCTGTCCATTTGCGCCAGAAGGTTAATACCTCCTCTTATCTTGAAAGCACCAAGTTTTTGATGGTTTTCATGTTTAACGTAGACATTGCCGCCTATTATTTTATCCAAAGAAATATGACGGTGTAAGGGAGTTCGCACAACATGATTTTGTATTCGAGTTCTTGCTGCCAATACGTCTGAAAGGCTTGGCCATCCCTGTTTTTGGATCAATATGCCCTCCACATATATGTCATTAGTACTATCTCTCCGGGAGTGTAAAATTACTCTATATTAACGGCTTTAAAAATGCCATATTGGCTTTGCAATTAATCTGTAGAATGATGTTATATATTCTGTCTTAGGTTTTAGGGTAGGCTTTTAAATGTTAGATGAATCGTACGACATAGTGGTTATAGGAGCTGGGATTATAGGGTTGGCTACGGCCCTCAAATTAACCCAGTGTCATCCGGATCTCAAAATAGCGGTACTCGAAAAAGAATCACAAGTTGGGCTTCATCAAACGGGCCACAACAGTGGTGTAATTCATGCAGGTATTTACTATGCCCCTGGGTCTCATAAGGCTAATTTCTGTTCTGTTGGAGGGAAATTACTCAGAGAATTTTGTGATCAACATGAAATTAAATATGAGATGTGCGGAAAACTGATTGTGGCTGTGGATGAATCAGAAGTGGCTCGTTTAGAGGACCTGTACGAGAGAGGTACCCAGAATGGAGCTGAAGGTTTGAGAATGATCGGGAGGGAAGAGATCAGAGAAATTGAACCCCACGCTGCCGGTGTCAAGGCTATATTTTCACCCAACACTGGCATAATCGATTACAGAGAAGTGTCTGAAGGATATTTGGCGGATTTTAAATCTAACGGAGGTAGGATACATCTGGGGACAAAGTTAAGAGAAATTCACCAGCTTAATGATGGCATTTCCCTTGAAACAAATGAAGGGACTTACACTGCTAAAAATATTATCAACTGTGCCGGCCTTCAGGCAGATGAAGTAGCTAATATGATGGGTGCAAAGTCGGAAGTGCGTATTATCCCATTTCGCGGAGAATATTTTTCGATAGTCCCAGAAAAATCTCACATGGTCAAAGGGTTAATATATCCCGTTCCAGATCCTAACTTACCTTTTTTGGGGGTTCATTTCACCAAAAGAATTAATGGCACTGTGGAGGCAGGTCCAAATGCTGTATTTGCATGGGCCAAGGAAGGGTATACCAAAACAAAGATTGATTTTGGAGACCTGAAAGGTGCTTTGACCTATAAAGGTTTCTGGAAGATGTCTGGTAAATACTGGAAAGTAGGTTTCAATGAACAAATCCGATCAGTTTTTAAAGGTAAGTTTGTTAAGTCTCTTCAGACTCTTATGCCAGAAATAAGTGGTAACGACCTGGGTGCTCCAGGAGCCGGTGTGAGAGCTCAGGCAGTAGATGCAGAAGGTAGACTTTTACAGGATTTTAGTATCTCTGAAACCCATCACGCTATTCATGTGCTTAATGCACCATCTCCAGGAGCAACATCATCACTTGCGATTAGTGAACACATTGCGTCTGCTGCTGATAAGACTTTTGAGTTGTCTACAAAATAAACCGTTAAATGTTGCTGTTATGATCTACATAATCAAAGGGGGACGTCACAAATGAAAATCGCATATGCTTTTCGAAGGAGTACCGTTTATCCATATCAAGCTGGATATGCGTGGGTACTTCCAGATGAACCCGGATTATCCAATTTCCTAAAAAAGGTAAGTGATGTCGGGTACGACGGGATTGAACTAGGATACGAAGTTTTTGGCGGTCATGAGGCGACAAAAGAGTCAGTTCAAAAGTTACAGAAAAGGTTAATTGACGGTGGAGCTCCATGTGTAGCTATCAGGGCGGGAGGTGTATTGTGCACACCTCAAGAAAGTGACAAAAATAGAGATCGACTCTTTAAAACCGTTGAGATAGCCGGTTGGTTGGGTATTGATATTGTCAATGGTGCTTTGTCTGGCCAGGCGAGAAACAAGACTTTAGGTCCCATCAGGCCAGGCAAAGCTATCCAACCAGGTTCTAGCCAGCTAGCCTCCATCCATGATTTTGAGAAAACCGCTTCTATACTCAAAGAAGCAGGGAAGAGGGCAGCAGATGTGGGAGTGGATGTCACGGTGGAAGTTCATCAACATTCGATCGCCGACAATAGTTGGTCAACTATAAAGTTGTTAGAAATGACCGATAGTCCTAATGTTTACGCTAATCCTGACCTTGGTAACATACTGTGGCATTACGATGAACCGGAAGAAACCATGGAAGATGCGATCTTAGCGCTAGCGCCATATTCAAAATACTGGCATTGTAAGAGTTTACAGAGAGTTCACATTCCTGAATTGGATACCACTTATTTTCTTAGGGTGCCTCTTCCTGACGGGGACATTGATTATCGGTTTGCCATAAACGCAATGGTGAATGCGGGGTATGACGGTTATTTTGCCTTGGAAGGTACTCAAACAGGTGATCACCTGTTTAAAGACGCAAGAAGCGTCGAGTACGTGCGTGGTATATTGAAAGAGATATCCCAGAATCAGGGTAATTAAAAGCTTTCTACCTAGAACATTAGGCAAAGTAAACTTTGTGTTGACTCCTAGCTAAATTTTAGTTAAGATCTTTGTCTGCGATGTTTTTTACATGGCATCTTTGGGGTTTACCCCACGCACTTTAACATCTGAATAGTAGAAGTGAACCGTTTAATACTTAGAGTTTGATCCTGGCTCAGGACGAACGCTGGCGGTGCGCCTAATGC
>CAZUHE010000005.1:12713-28853 GCA_964620395.1 uncultured Dehalococcoidia bacterium | reverse complement strand
TTGAGAGGTATGATGTCTTTCCTGACTGATTCCGACTAAACAATTGATTTAATGATGGCGGTAATTGTGTCATTTGTAAAAGGCTAAGGGCCCAAATATCGGGCACTTTGAGGAAAGGAGTTAACAATGACAGCAGATAAAGTAATGGTCTTTGATACAACCCTTAGAGACGGGGAACAGTCCGCAGGGATAGGACTAACGACCCAGGAAAAATTGGAGATAGCTAAGCAATTAGAACGACTTGGGGTTGATGTTATAGAAGCTGGCTTCGCAGCTAGTTCACCAGGCGACATGGAGGCTGTTCAATCTATTGCGGACCAGGTGCGTGACCCTATCATAGCCTCTCTGGCGCGTTGTTATATTCCAGATGTTGATGCTGCATGGGAGGGAGTAAAACTAGCCGCTCGTCCTAGGATACATGTGTTCATTTCCAGTTCTGATAACCACATTATGAACATGCTCAGAAAAAATCCTGAGGATGTACTTACCACTGCTGTAGAATCGGTAGAAAGAGCAAAATCATATTGTGATGATGTGGAATTTTCACCTATGGATGCTACAAGAACAGACCCGGAATACCTTTACAAATTGTTGGAAGCTGTCATAACGGCTGGGGCTAATACGGTAAACATCGCGGATACGGTAGGATATGCCATCCCATCAGAATTCGCCCAAAGGATAGAAGATATAAAACAAAATGTGCCTAATATATCCAAAGCTGTAATTAGTGTACATTGCCACAATGATTTAGGCTTGTCAGTAGCCAATAGTTTGTCTGCTGTGAAAGTTGGGGCTAGGCAAGTAGAAGGATGTATCAATGGATTGGGAGAACGAGCCGGAAACGCTTCGTTGGAAGAGATCATAATGGCCATAGAAACCAGGGATGATTTTTTTGAACTGGGAACCAATATTGATACAAGACAGATTTACAGAACTAGCAGATTGGTAAGTGACATTACCGGATTTACCATACAACCAAATAAGGCCATTGTGGGCGCCAATGCCTTTAGACACGCTTCTGGTATACATCAAGACGGGGTTATAAAGGACCGAAGTACATACGAAATTATAGATCCTAAAAGTGTGGGTTGGCCTAGTAATTCGTTAGTTTTGGGAAAATTAAGCGGTAGAGCAGGCTTAAGATCTCGACTTGAAGAACTTGGGTATCATCTGGAACAAGAGGAACTGAACGAAGTTTTCGAAGTGTTCAAGAGTTTGGCTGACAGAAAGAAAGAGGTGACTGATCAAGATTTAGAGTCATTGATGTCATCTCGTAGGAGAACTGCAGATGTTCCGACTATTTATCAGCTCAAACATGTTCAGGTCTCAACTGGGGATCATGACGTTCCAACAGCTACTGTAAAAATCTTGAATTCTAAAGGGGAAGAAATAATAGATGCCGCCACTGGCACAGGGCCAGTAGATGCTGTCTATAGGGCAATAAATAGGGTTGTTGAAGTGGAAAACACTTTAACGGAATTTAGAGTTGATTCGGTAACTGAAGGGATTGATGCCATCGGTGATGTCACGATTAGGATTGAACTTTCTGGAGATTCCTTTGTAGGAAGGGGAAGTGATACGGATATTATCGTGGCTAGTGCCAAGGCTTATATGAATGCTTTGAACAGAGCTATAGCTGTTGAAGATTATGAATGAGTTGACGAACTCTAAAATTCTTTAACGAGAACGTACAGAATCATTTAGTCAAATCTAAATATTCTAAATTTATAACCAGCAAAAAAATAAGACCAAATTGCCTTATGGAGCATAGAATGGTAGCTAAAACGATGTTCGAGAAAATATGGGATGCGCATTTGGTAAAAGAGGCTATAGGGCAGCCAAGTGTTTTGTATGTGGATTTGCATTTAGTTCATGAAGTTACATCACCTCAGGCTTTTGAGGGATTGAGGCTTGCTGGAAGGGAAGTTAGGAGACCTGACCTTACTGTTGCAGTAGTGGATCACAATACCCCTACATGGGATCTTTCACTTCCGATTACGGATCCAATTGCTAAGCAACAGTTGGATGCTCTTGCACAGAATTGTGAAGAATTTAATGTACCTTTTTACGATAGACATAGTCCTTCTCAAGGTATTGTGCATGTCATCGGTCCGGAGAAGGGATATACCCAACCAGGAAAAATAATTGTATGTGGAGATAGCCATACTTCGACCCATGGTGCTTTTGGATCGTTTGCCTTGGGAATTGGCACATCTGAAGTGGAACATGTTCTTGCTACCCAGACATTAAGGCAATTTAAACCAAAGACGATGGAAATAAGAATAGATGGGACACTTCCTAAAGGTGTGACTGCGAAAGATATTATACTTTTCGTGATAGGGAAAATTGGGACTGCTGGAGCTACAGGACATGTTATTGAATACTCTGGGTCAGCAATAAGATCATTGTCTATGGAAGGTCGAATGACGATATGTAATATGAGTATAGAAGCGGGTGCTAGGGCAGGGATGATCGCTCCCGACGATATAACATTTGAATATGTAAAAGGAAGAGAGTTTGCCCCTCAGGGTGAAGATTATCAAAGAAGCGTTGAACAATGGAGATTTCTTTCTACGGATGAAGGAGCTGTGTTCGATGAAAAAATTCAGATAGATGCTGAAGAATTGGAACCTCATGTTACTTGGGGTACAAATCCGGGTATGGTACTACCTGTTACTTCAGAAATACCAAGTCCTCATACATATGATGATCCGGGTGAGAAGGAATCTGTCTCTAGGGCTTTGGAATATATGGACCTGGAGCCAGGTACCCCGATAGAGGACATAACTATCGATCGAGTTTTTATTGGATCATGTACTAATTCGAGAATTGAAGACTTAAGATCTGCTGCCTCCGTTGTTAAAGGTAATAAAGTACATGACAATGTGTACGCAATGGTGGTACCGGGTTCTAATGCCGTGAAACGGCAGGCCGAATCAGAAGGTCTAGATGAAGTATTTAAAGACGCTGGATTTGATTGGAGGGAAGCAGGATGTTCTATGTGCCTCGGGATGAACCCAGACATATTACAACCTGGAGAACGTTGTGCTTCAACATCCAACAGGAATTTTGAAGGGAGGCAAGGTAAAGGAGGACGGACTCACTTGGTTAGCCCGGAAATGGCTGCTGCTGCTGCTGTGTCTGGTCACTTTACGGATATAAGAAACTGGTAATTATTAAAACCGAGAGGACATGATATGGATCCATTTACAGTTATGCAGGGAAGTGTAGCCCCTTTAAATCGAGTTAATGTTGACACAGATCAAATAATACCTAAACAATTCCTTAAACGTATTGAGAGAACTGGTTTTGGAGAATTTTTGTTTAATGATTGGCGATTCAGGGAAGACGGTTCTGAAAATGAGGATTTTATACTCAATAAAGATGGGTATAAAGATGCGAACATATTAGTGAGTGGTCGCAACTTTGGGTCTGGATCTTCTAGAGAACATGCCCCATGGGCTCTTCAAGATTTTGGATTTAAATGCATAATAGCCCCTAGTTTTGCAGATATTTTTTTTAATAACTGTTTTCAAAATGGGATTTTGCCGATTGTGCTGCCGGAAAGCACTGTAAATCAAATAATAAAACATTCTGAAGCTGATAATGATTTTGTGCTAAATGTTGACTTAGCGTCTCAGAAGGTTTGGAGTGAAAATGAAGAGGTTGTTGAGGAATTTGAAATAGAGCCTTTTCGTAGACACTGTTTGTTGAATGGATTAGATGACATAGGCCTAACTCTGGAAAACGAATCAGAAATAACTAAGTTTGAGTCAGCTAGATCACAGTATGGCGGCATCTTAGATAAGTAGATATTTGTGAATGTGATTATTTATCCTGAGAATCTTCCCGGTATCGTTTTATAGCTCCTTCTATTAGTTGTGATCGACGAGATATTGTTGTGGTCAAACGAGAGCTATAGTTGCCCATGTTTCGATATTTGTTATATCTGGTTCTCATTCTTTTTCTTGGTGACTGATTCTGTAGTTCTGATAGAACAGTCAGGAGGCTTCTTTTTAAAAGACGAGCTGCCTCATGATGGTTGTTGTGGGCTCCCGAATCTGGTTCGGGAATCACTACGTCAATTATACCGAGGTTCATGCAATCAGTTGCAGTTAGTTTTAGTGACTCTGCCGCATCGTCTACTCGATTGCCGTCCTGATACATTAATTCAGCAGCTTCCTCAGGTGAAAGAGCTGAATAGATGGAATTCTCCAACATCATGGTGATGTCAGTTGCCCCAAGAGCTAGTGCACCAGCACTACCGCCTTCTCCTATAACGACGGATATCGTCGGACACCTTATTTCAGTCAGCATAGATAAAGTGCTTGCAATGGATTGGCCTAACCCTCTTGTCTCGGATTCAATTGATGTGCTGGGACCAGGGGTATCTAAAAGCGTTATCACAGGGATTTCAAACTTTTGAGCCATTTGGAGAACTCTTTGTGCTTTTCTAAATCCTTCGGGCATTGTACGTCCATCCCGACGATCGACTGAGTCGGGAGAGTGGCCCCCTCTGTCTTGCCCGATTATGGCAATGGTTAGTCCCCCAATTTGCCCCAATCCACATACTACTGAAGGGTCATCGGCAAATAATCTGTCGCCATGGATTTCCACGAAATTATCCAGGATTCGTGCCATGAAATCTAATGACGTAGGCCTTGAACTATGACGGGCTAATTGAACAGAATGCCAAGCCCCATCTGTTTCGATATCTTGTTTTGAGCCTTGCAATCTACTTGCGGATTCGATTTTGAATTCTTTGCTCAGGATATCTAGGGTCACTGATAGTACTTCTCTTAACTTGCCTCTCTCTACTACAGCGTCTATCAAACCTTGTTTAAGCCTAGACTCTGAAGAAAGATATTCTTCGTTGTTATTCTCATTGTCATATCCTGAGTCTTGAACGGTGCCGAGAGAGTTATACCCAATAATCGCTGAAGGTTCAGCAATTGTTATGTCTGCTAAATTGGCAAAGCTACCGTATGCTTGTCCAGTACACGGATTGGATAATACGGATATAAATGGTACCCCTTTATCTTTCAGCTTGTTATATGAACCTGCAGTTTTGGCCATCTGCATCAAGGAAATGACTCCTTCTTGTATACGAGTGCCTCTACTCGTCACGACAGCAACCAAAGGAATTTTCTTTTTTGCGGCTCTTTCAAATGTGGAGGCTATTTTTTCTCCAACCACAGATCCCATGGATCCTCCCATGAACCCAAAGTCCAAGATGATTAAAAGGCATTGAATGCCTCCTATACGGCAAGAACCCGTGACAACAGCTTCAGTTAAACCAGTTCTTTTTTGTTCTGAAAACAAATTTTTGCGATAGGCTTTCTTTGACGAAAAGGAAATTGGATTGGATGAGAACAAGGACTTGTTATGTTCCCTGAACGACCCACTATCTGTGAGGGATTTGATTCGATCCATAGTGCTTTGACTATAGTGAAAATTACAAGAAGGACAAACTTTATGGTTGATGTATAGGTTAGATTTGGTTAAATCTTGATCACAAAATCTGCAGGATTCGAGATCTTTCTGTGATACAGAATCCTGTTGGGAATTTTGAGTTAACTTATTGAAAATACCAGATACAATACGGACCATAGGTTAGTCCCATGATTATTTAAACGCGAGATCTACTTAGCTGTGATTATAACATCTCTTGATTTGGATCCATCACTTGGACCTACTATACCCATTTCTTCTAGCTCATCCATTAAGCGGGCTGCTCGTGGATATCCAATTCGTAACCTTCTTTGAATAAGAGAAGTGGATATTTTGCTGTGTCGGTTGGCGAGATCGATAGCTCTATCTGTTAAGGCGTCCCTATTATCACGTTGTTGTGATGACCTTATAGGATCGGCTTCTGCTTCATCTCCCTCGTACGCTATCGTACTTATATCTATTTTTGGTTGAGTGGACCACGGTGTTTTTTCCCAGTGATTTACGATAGCTTCAATTTCTTGATCTGATATAAAAACGCTCTGGACTCTGGTGGGTCGCGTTGCGTCTATTGGTTGATAAAGCATATCCCCTCTACCAAGTAATTTTTCGGCTCCCACGGTGTCCAAAATAGTTCTGGAATCTATTTGAGAAGTAACTGAAAAACTTATTCGGCTAGGAAAGTTTGCCTTTATTAATCCAGTAATTACGTCAACCGAAGGTCTTTGTGTGGCTATAATTAGATGTATTCCGGTAGCACGTCCTAATTGCGCCAGTCGGCATATAGATTGTTCTACATCAAAGGCAGCGGTCATCATTAAGTCAGCCAGTTCGTCAATTGCGACTACTATATAAGGCATCTTTGAACGGGGATTTTTTTGGTTATAACTGTCTATGTTTCTGGTTCCGTTTTCCTCCATCACCCGGTATCTGTCCATCATCTCCTGGATAAGACCCTTCAATAAATTAACGACTTTGTCATTTTCCACAACCACAGGAGTGATCAGATGCGGTATTCCATTAAAAGGTGTGAGCTCAACTCTTTTTGGGTCTATAAGAAGGAGTTGGATTTCTGATGGGGTTTTCTCCATGATTAGGCAAGAAATAATCGCGTTTAAGCATACGCTTTTACCACTACCTGTGGCACCGGCAATCAATAAATGTGGCATACGAGCCAGGTCAAATACCACTTCGTCCCCGTCTGATCCTTTTCCAAGGGCTACAGGGAGGGCAGTCTTTTTATTTAATGCGGAAAAGGCTGAGCTTTCCATCACTTTCCGTAAAGTCACGAGGCTTGGATTTGGATTGGGGACTTCAATGCCCAATAAAGATTCTCCCATGACCGGTGTTTCTATTCGTAAGCTTGGGGTTTTCAGAGCAAGAGACAAGTCTTTTTCTCTTCTCAATATGTTGTCAACGCTGACTCGAGTGTGATCTTCTTGTTGGGCGACAATAGGTTTGCCGTTGGAATCTTTTTTTGGGTTACCATTTTCGTCTTTGACCCTAACACGCTTATATTTACGTATCCACCCTGGTTCTATTCCATACATGGTTACTGTGGGTCCCGGTCTAACTTTTTCTACTTCAATTTCTATCCGGTATTCTGCAAATGTATTAGCGATAATTTGTGAGGTTTCTTCAATCTCCTGACTGCTAATACCACCTTCTTTGGCATCAGATAATAGTTCATAGGATGGTTTTTCCCAGGTACTTGCTACCTCAGATTTAAGATCTTGCTGGCTGTTTGAGTCATTTGGTATAACGTTGTCTTTATTTTTTTCTGCCCAAAACTTATTGGCTTTTGTGTCATTTGATGTGTTGGGTAAATCAGGGAAGAGACTTTGGGGCGCTTTTTCAAATTTAGGGTCAATGGAAAGGTTTATGTTTTCGGTATTTTGGGAGGGATTGAGTGGTTCTTGGGGATTGCTATGATCAGAATCAACTAATTGAACGTCAACCTCAATATCCATGTCGGATATATCTCCGATGATCTCACTTTCCCTAATGTGTGGGCTAAGCGCCTCAGGCGGTATGATTCCCGATGATTTTAATGGTTCGGGATTGACTGTTGAATATCCTTTTCTTTCCCTGTATGCCCTGGCGATACTGCGAATTACGGTAAACGTTGTCAGATAAATGGCGACTGAACTGCCCTTTATTCCTCTCCAGCTAAGAAATACTAAATCAGGTTTAAATGCTATTAGAGAGGCTATTCCGACAGTGAAAAGTACAAGTGCTGTTTGCGTGTTGTTATTTCCTGTGATAATTTCACTGAACTTCCCTCCTAGCGAAGTTGACATAGAGGCTCTAGTCCATCCAGGGAATCCATTTTCCAGGGTAATCAAATCTAATATTCCCCATATGAATATAGATACTCCAAACAGGCCAAGCAAGATTCTAAATCTGGTTAGGGAGTAGTGACGAAATTTGTGAGATTTTATAAAAAATATAGTCAAAATCATCCAAAAAGAGATTAACACTACACCCAATCCGGTCCACATCAAAACCGATTCAACAGATCTGGTCACATATTCGGTAATATCGTTGAAGTTGAAATATACAAACGCAGTAATCAAGCCAGCGCTAATTATTGTAATGAAAACAATGATGGCTTTCAGGCTGATTATAAAGCTTGGTATTCTTACATCTGAAGAATTATGATTGTGGGATTTGTTACTCACAACTGAACTACGATCCTTTTATCATTTATCATGAAAATGCTAGATCAGAAATGCATATGTCACAGAAATTAACTCCATCCTAGAAGCCACAACTTATTTTCTAATGAAAGCGTTTTTGCTGCTAGTAAGACCTATCCTAATTTTGGAGAGGTTTTATACGTGATCGATTTTTTTCAAGCCCGTAAAGACTTTACTGTAAGTGATTGGCTTTCCCAATTATATGATGGGTATCACGTTGGAATTTATAAGCCATAAGTTGTGATTAAATCAGCTAAGTTGTTTTTATGATGATGTTTCATTTTTTATGTATATCGTACCTGCTGGTACGCTTCCTGCAACTTTTGCTTTGTTGGGGTTAATCTCAAGTACATCGCCTTTTTCTAAAACAAAAATGTTATCTCGCGAAAAACCCATAGATGCAGCTAAATGCGAGTGCGCTACGAGATGTCTCAGCTCTCCGTGGATAGGTACGAAGAATTTTGGATTTGTGATGCTTAGCATTAGCTTTAACTCTTCTTGTTTTGCATGGCCATGAACATGTACGGTGTCAATTTTGTTGTAAATGACCTTTGCTCCACATCTTAAAAGATTATCAATAACTATTCCCATGTTAGGTTCATTTCCAGGTATGGGCGATGATGAAATAATGATTGTGTCTTTGCTGGATATATTGACCTCTGAGTGTGCTTGTTTCGACAATTTGGTAATGAATGAATTACTCTCTCCCTGCCCCCCTGTTCCAACTATTATCGCTTTATGAGGAGGTAACTTACTGACTTCACTTATAGGTTTAAGAACAGAGTAAGGGTCTTTTATGTGCCCAGTGCTTTGGGCTATTTTAAGGTTACGGACCATGCTGCGGCCCATTACGGATACATTTCTGTCATATTGATGGGCTAAATCTATTATTGCTTGGATTCTGGTAATTAACGAAGCAAAGGTTGCTATTATGAGACGATCCTGTGAGTTCATCATTATTCTCGAAAAAGAATTTCTGACAAGTGACTCTGATTCAGAATATCCAGGTAATTCAGCATAAGTGGAGTCAGAACATAGGATCAACACACCATGTTTTGCGATACTTGCGATGTGGGATAAGTCAGAGCGAATACCATCGTTGGGTGTCTGATCGATTTTAAAGTCCCCGGTATGGATAATCATTCCACAAGGAGTGTTTATTGCAATTCCCATTGAGTCAGGTATTGAGTGGGTAACTCTGAAGAAAGTAATTTCAAATGGACCAATTTGTATTTGGGTATTTGCCTCAATTTCTTTAAAAACTACGACGCTGCTATTGTGAGTTTTTGTTCTTCTCAGTTTAGACTTTATTAGATGGGTTGTGAGGGGTGATGAGTACACGGGAGCTTGGATTTTTTCTAATAAATGCGGGATGGCTCCAATATGATCTTCATGCCCATGAGTGACTAAAATAGCCTTGATATTATTCTTTTTATTTTCAAGATAGGTGGTGTCTGGAATGCCGAAATCTACGTTCGTAAGTTTGCTGTGAGGGAAAATAAGCCCTGCATCTATTATGATTATTTCTTCCTGGTATTCCACAACCAACATATTTTGCCCAATTTCCCCAAGGCCTCCCAATGGAATTAATTTTATAGGGTAGGAGGGGGTCATTTGATGTCAAAAAAATCTAATTGCCTAGGGTTTGCGGAAGGATATGAGGTTTCAGTTGGACTTTCTATATTCTTAATGAATTCATTCAATTTTTGAAAATCATACTGTAATCTTGGTTTTAGGGATGGGTTGTATAAAGCAGCTGCGGGATGGTACATGGGAAAAATAATTTTCCCTTTCCATTCTTTTGTTTCCCCCCTTGCCTTGCTAATTGGTATGTTAGGAAAGAATTTGCCGAACGAAAATCTTCCGAGAGTGACTATCACTATGGGGTTTATTGTGGATATTTGGGAATCTAGGTAAGTTTTGCAGGAATTTATTTCAGTTTTTTGTGGATCCCTATTTTTTGGTGGTCTGCACTTAACCATGTTAGTGATGTACACGTCTTGTTTCCTAAGGCCAATTGAATCCAATAAATCTTCCAGTAGCGAGCCGGCCCTGCCAATGAAAGGTTCCCCAATTCTGTCCTCATTGAATCCAGGAGCTTCACCTATGAACATGATATCTGCATTTGGGTTACCACTACCAGGTACAGTGTTGGTACGTTCCTTTGATAAGTTACAGGCTAAACAATTAGAAATTTGAAATGATATCGACGTAAGATCTGTATGTTGATTGTGTAAACTCACGCTGGCTTCAATATGGGAGTCATGATGTGTATAGAGAGCTTGTGTCTATCTTTGAGCAGATCGTATCAGTGCTAATCGATGTGGTCAATCAATCTTAACTCAGGATCATTATATAATTGACATTTAAGAATAGGTTAGTAGGCAGGATCTGTAATGCAAAGTAAAGTTGGTATATTGGGTGACCCAATATCTCATTCTATTTCACCTGTTTTTCAACAGGCAGCGTTTAATAATCTTGGTATAAAAGCTGTTTATGAACCATGGTTAGTGCCGCCTGATAAATTGGAAGAAAAGATAAATGAGTTACGTAATGATGACTGTTTTGGTGCGAATGTCACGATTCCTCACAAAGTAAAATCTATCAACTACATTGACGAGGTTGATAATTGGGCTTATAAAATTGGCTCGATTAACACTATCGTTAACCGTAAAGGTAAACTGTTTGGTTTCAATACGGATGGTTTTGGGTTTTTGAAGGCCTTGCAACGTGATGCTAATTATAATCCCAAGGAGAAAAACGTTTTAATTATTGGGGCCGGTGGAGCAGCTAGGGCAGCGGTACATGCTTTGGTGAAAGAAGGGGCTAGTGTTGTTGTTTCAAACAGGACAATTGAGAAAGCATTTGATATAGCAAAAGAATTCGAAAGTGAAGATTCAGTTCATGTGGTCGACAGATCTGGTAAATCTTTTCAAGAGGCTCTCGATAATGCATCTTTGATAGTTAACTGCACTCCAATGGGGATGATGGGGGGGCAATTTCAAAACCACTCTCCCCTTAAATCCGCTCAAATCAGGGAAAATGTCCTGGTTTATGACATGGTGTATAACCCTATAAATACTCCTTTTTTGAAGCAGGCCAAGCAATCCGGAGCTACAACTATTAGTGGTTTATCGATGCTTGTTTTTCAAGGATCAGAGTCATTCAAGCTTTGGACTGGTAAAACTCCATCGATTCCGGTGATGTTGGAAGCGGCGAAAGATGCTCTTGGCCTTTAATCCTGATTTCCTTTAATTTTCATTTGAAGTTCATATAGTTTTGTAATGGCTTCAATTGGAGTTAAGGAAACTATGTCTAAATTTTTTATTTCGTTGGATATATCCATATTTGGTTCAAGCATTGGCAACTGTATACCTTCAGGATTAGTTGATTTATGGACTACCTCAGATTTCGTCGAAGATTCTAATTCCATCAATAAATCCCAAGCACGGCTTATCACAGGCCCCGGTATTCCTGCTAGCCTTGCCACATGAATTCCATAGCTTTTGTTGGCATCACCTTCCATCACTTGCCTCAGAAATATAACTTCTCCATTTTCTTCTGATACGGCCACATGGTAATTTCTTATCCTAGGAAAGGTCTCGGCAAGGGTCGTCATTTCGTGGTAATGCGTAGCAAATAAAGTTTTACATCCCAATGAGGGATGGTTGTGTAGGAATTCAGCTACCGATTGAGCGATTGCTAGGCCGTCATATGTGCTAGTTCCTCTCCCTATTTCGTCAAGTATAATCAGCGATTTGCTTGTTGCTTGATTCAATATATAAGCTGTTTCCACCATTTCTACCATGAATGTTGATTGGCCAACGGTCAGGTCGTCCTGCAGGCCTACTCGAGTATATATTCTATCTACAAGGCCGATTTCGGCATAATCTGCTGGAACGTAGCTACCTATTTGAGCCATTAAAACAATAATAGCAACTTGTCTCAAATAAGTTGACTTACCTGACATGTTTGGACCAGTTAAAAGCATGATTTGGCAGTCATTATTATCCAAAACAGTTTCGTTGGTTATGAATGTGCCCGGAACAACCATATTTTCTATCACTGGATGCCTTCCCGATGTAATCTGAATGCGGCTGTTGTGGTTCAATATGGGCCTTACATAGTTGTTTTCGTTGGCCACAGTCGACAATGCGTTTATTGCGTCTATTGTGGAGATACAACGGGCAAATGACAGCAGGTCTGATGAGTATAGACGTAGTTGCTGACAAATTTGATTAAACAGATCGTTTTCCAGTGTTTCTATCTTTGATTGTGAACTCAATATAATGTCTTCATATTCCTTGAGTTCACCGTTTATATATCGTTCACCGTTAACGAGCGTCTGTTTTCTTATGTATTCAGTGGGTACGAGATGTAGGTTAGATTTACTTACTTCGAAGTAGTAGCCAAAAACTTTATTAAAGCCAACTTTCAGGGATTTTATTTTCGTCCGATTTCTCTCTTCTGATTCCATATCTGATATATGCAATCGTGCAGCTTTAAGATTCTCTCTCAAAAGGTCGAGTTGTTTTGAAAATCCATCACGTATGGAGTTATCCTTACTTAATATTGAAGGAGGATCATCAGCGATCGATACTTCCAATAATTGTAGAGGTTCTGAATAATCCGTTATTCCTTTAAGTAGCCAGTCATGTAGTGGCTTATCCATATTTTCAGATAGTTTACTGATGAGATGTGGACAAACTTGTAAACTTTCCCGGATTCCAAGAAGATCCCTGGGAGTTGCGGTATTATTTGTTACCCGTGTTATTAATCTTTCTATGTCAGATACACCACGTAATATGGACCTTGTGTATTCTCTAGCTTCCGGGTTTTTAATGAACCATTCAATGCTGTCTTGCCTATTAGATAAAATTGAAAGATCTAGCAAAGGTTGGCCAACCCACTTTCTCAGCATTCTTGTACCCATTGGGGTGTTAGTTTTGTCGAGTATCGAAAATAATGAAGCTGTTTTTGAATCCCATCGTCCGCCTGAAAAAAGCTCCAGATTACGGCGTGTTTGTTCGTCAAGGATCATGAAGGACGAGGTAGAGTAAGTTTGAAGTGAAGTTATGCTAGATAGAGCCCCCTTATTGTTCTTCGTCACATAATCTATGATTGCCCCGGCAGCTTGGCAAGCTAGGGGCATGGTTTCACAACCATATGGCTCCATGGTAAGTACCTTAAAATGGTTTTTTAGGGTCTCAACAGACCATTTTGGATGAAATGCACTGTCTGGTGTGGAGGTGGTTTTGATAAATGTGTGGCTTGGGATTTTACAATCTAAATTTTCGGGAATGATTAGTTCTCTTGGAGTGAATCTGTCAATTTCTGAGAAGAGCTTTTCTTTTGGTATTTCAGTAGTAAAAAATTCAGAAGTACTTATGTCGATAAACGATAGCCCGGCCATTTCACCCTTTATCACTGCAGAAGCCAGGTAATTATTTGATGATTCCTGTAATAAGCTGTCTTCGGTGATGGTCCCAGGAGTTACTATTCTGACGACTTCCCTGTCAACAATCCCTTTTGACTTGGACGGATCACTTACTTGTTCACATATTGCAACGTTATGACCACTATCAATTAGTTTGGGTAGATACGCTTCCAAGGAATGGAAAGGAATTCCCGCTAGCGGTACTTTCTCCCCTTTTCCCATTTCTTTTGAGGTCAATGCTATCTCTAATTTTTCTGAAACTAATTTAGCATCGTCATCGAAAGTTTCGTAAAAGTCTCCCATCCTGAAGAGCAAAATTTCATCTTTATGATGATTCTTGATATCCAAATATTGCTTTCTTGCCGGGGTTGTCATAGTTGAACCAGAGGTTAACTTATTTCCTTATGATGTACCACAAGGACTTTGATGCTTCAGGACCTTAACCTTGTTAAGTAGATATTCCACAGAATAATATTCAGGGATGTCATTCATCTTTCCAGAAACGTTCCTCAAGAAAGTCGAATCCTGTTGGCGTGAGACGTTCTTTGACGTCTTCAATCATGCCCGGATGACCACACGCATATACCATGGTGTCTTTTGGCAGAAGGGAAAATTCCCTGATTTTGTCTTCGACAATATTATTAACTCTTCCGGTGTTCCCTGACCAACCTTGGTTTTTGTCCTGTCCTGGCCTACTGATGGTGGGTAGGAAAGTTATCAGTTCTGGGTATTTTTCCTCTAAATGGGAGAACTCATGATCATATACAAATTCGTCTTGATAACTTGCTCCTTCCATAATGTAAAAATGATGGGTATCTCTACCTTTATGTATGTAGTCTCGAACAAAACTGACGTACGGAACTACACCTGTAACTGTTGAAATCAAAAGTTGATTCGGTTTTTCCTCTTTAAAAGTGAATATGCCTTTTGCTCTAGGTCTTATGGTGACTTTGTCACTTTGATTAAGGTTCCACAATTTAGGTGTTAAAACGCCACCATCTTCAACGGGAACTAATTCGACAAATAATTCCAAATGTTCTTCATGGGGAGCTGAAGCTATTGAATAAGCCCTTTCGATACCGTCATAACCTATCGTGCAATATTGGCCTGGCTTAAATGTGTATCCAGCTGGCTTTTCAATCCATAAGATCAGTAAATCTTCGGTTTTATCATCTCTTTGAATTACATGTACTTCTTGTAAAGGGGCTTTTTGGTTCTTTTTAGTAGTCATGATAACTCCAGAAGTTTTGTTAGATGAATGGTGTTGTCATTCCTTTTTGCTACCGGCTAATTTTTTTATATTTACTGGAGACAGTACTAGGCTCTGTAAATTGATAACTGGATCTGTGTATTCACTATTGGACATGGATTCTATTAAGCTACCGAATAGGGATGTTGAAGCCACCATTCCTTGATGAATTCCGTTTACGTGTGCAATACCTGTAAACTCAAAATTTTTGCCTGTGACATTTATGAGGTCACCCTCGGAGGCACCAATTAATATCGCATCCTGTTCATTTATTTCCACTATCTCACTTCTTGTTATTCTGTACATGTCTTCGTGGGTTTCAATCTCGGCATCTCGATCAGGATCCTGTAACACGCGACCTGGAGCAAGTAATAAAGGGTATTTTTCTTCATTCCGACTTGCATTGGTTTCTGAAATTAGTTCAATTGAACAAAAATTGAATTTTGCGATTGATGTAAATGATGTAAATTGATTTCCCAATGGTATTTTTTCTAGGTTTATTCCGTCATAATTTGGGATGGTATCTTTAATCTCATGAAATATCGATTCTGAGTTTGTGTAGTCAAATTCCGAATTACCCATTCTCTGGGCAATTTGAGATAAAATGCGCCAATCTTCGTCTTCATCTCCTTTAGGTCCCATCGCTTGTCGTATCGACTGTATCCTTCCCTCCATGTTCGTGTAAGTTCCATCTTTTTCACTAAATGCCGCAGAAGGTAAAACTACATCTGCTATCTTTAATAAGTCACTATTTAAAGAATCTTGGAGTATCAGGAATTCAACACTATCTAGTGTTTCTATAAAGTCATCGTGAAACCCATTATGATAGTTTGGGCTATCGCCTATTAAGTGGAGTGCTTTTATTCTTTTTGAGGCTAGAGCATCACGTATGTTAATGAATTCGATTCCATCTGATTTCTCATTGTATTTATTAATGGAATTGGTGGGCGTGCAACCCATGTCTTTGGCTCCTCGCTCATTCGCGCCATAAAACAACGGGTATATGCCTGCTGAAGGCTTGTCTATGTTCCCAGTTATCAAGCATAAGTTAATGATTGCGGCAACCAGGTTGTTCTGGTGAGTTAGCTCTAGCGTTTCCAATCCGTATAGAAAAGATGCAGGGCCTGATGTTGCGATCATTCTGGCAGCTTGCCTAATGGTGTCCTGACTGATGCCAGTGGTTTGCCCAACTTTATTCAGGTCAAAATCCCAGAGTGATCCCCTGAGATCATCAAAATTGACACATTTCTTGCTTATAAAATCATGATCTTCTAATGATTCATCGACTATGGTGCGCATAATCGCCC
>CAZUHE010000005.1:10672-12613 GCA_964620395.1 uncultured Dehalococcoidia bacterium | reverse complement strand
CTTATAAAATCATGATCTTCTAATGATTCATCGACTATGGTGCGCATAATCGCCCCTATGACTGTGGCGTCTGTTCCAACGCGCGGGCGAATCCATATGTCGGCATATCTTGTCAGTTCAGTTTCTCTTTGGTCAATTACAAGCAATTTTGATCCTTTAGATATTGCCTGTTTGATAGGTACCCCCAAGACGTTCTGTTCTTCAGTCAAATTCGATCCCACGACCACTATGCATTTGGAATTTAGTAAAGACCAGTTGAGGTTTTGCGGTCTTCCTCCGATCATATCCTTTAACGTTTTTTCGGTATCTGCGTTAATATTGGAGGATATATCGACATTGTTGGAATTCATAACAGAACGAGCGAATTTTTGAGCGACAAAACTGTCCTCATTCGTACTTCTTGGCGAAACCAGAACCGAATATTCTCCATTTTGTTGAAAATCAGAAAGCCGCTCAGCTGTGTAGTTGAGAGCTTCAGGCCAGGAGACATTTTGGAGTTGCCCATTCTTTTTTATTTGAGGGGATTTAAGTCTGTTTTTGTTATTTACGAAGTCGAGCCCAAACTTGCCTTTAAAGCAAGCCATGCCTTGATTCGCAGGTGCTTCTCTTTCTGGTATTGACCTCACTAACTTGTTTCTTTTGTTGATGTCAAGGGTAAGTTGACATCCTACAGGACAGTGGGGGCATGTCGTTGTCACTTGCTTTTCAGCTTTATCCCATTTATAGTCACGTTCCACGATTGCCCCAGTTGGGCAAACATCAATACAAGCACCACAAAATTCACAGCCAGATTCTAGTAATGAAGTTCCCTGTGCTGTTCCGATAATACTCCGGCCTGATTTTTGTTTTAACGTTATTGCTTTGTCTCCCCTCACCTCATCACACGCACGGACACATCTTGCACAAACGATACATAGGTTCATGTCCATATCCCAGTACGGATCTTTAACATCCAGAGGTAAGTGACGATTGTTGTAGGTCAATGGGGTTGTTAGTTCCATCTCCATGTATCTGACAGTATCTTTTAGTTCGCATCGTTCGTTTTTAGGGCAAGTTACGCAACGATCATTTACACTAACATGCCTTAGGCAGACATCTGATGGTCCACACAGGTCAATGCGGTGACAGTTTAAACACCCATGAGGGTGCTCGGAAATCAATAGTTCCATCACCCCTTTTCTGAGATGTATTAGATCGTCTGTATTAGTTTCTACTTTCATTCCTTCTGATATTGGTGTGGTGCAAGAAGCTGGATTTCCTGGCAAAGGTCTAAATGATCCATCTGGACCAGGCGATTCTGCTTTTACGACGCACATTCTGCAAGCCCCATAAGGTTTCATACCGGGGTAATAGCATAAGTATGGAATATACAGGCCGTTGTCCATGGCAGCTTGTATAATCATACTTCCTGCATCTGCTTCTATCTCAACACCATCAATTGTCAGATTGACCTTTTCTGCCATCTTAGTCTCCAGTTGTGAAATCGTGAGCGTATGGTCGGGTATTAGTTGGTACGATCTTTGGTCCGATACAGCTACCTGTGGGGCACTTACCCTTTTCTATGTGTGACGTGAAGTCTTCCTCGAAATGTTTTATCGCGGATCTTATGGGTCCGAACCCTAATTGTCCATGGCCACACAAAGAACCAGATTCCATTGTTCCACCTACGTTTCGCATTAGTTCCATGTCGCCCGGTTCGCTATTAAAATTAGCTATTCTTTCTACTATTTCTAGAAGATGTTCCATCCCAAGACGGCACGGAAAACATTTACCGCAGGATTCGTATTGGCAGAATGCGACTAACACTCTTGTCAGATCCACGGCACAAATATCATCATTTCCCACGATAATACCGCCAGACCCAAAAATAGCCCCTGCTGATCGCATTTCATCAAAATCGATGTGTATCTCCTTGCTGTCGGCTGGTAATACTCCTCCCAG
>CAZUHE010000005.1:0-10572 GCA_964620395.1 uncultured Dehalococcoidia bacterium | reverse complement strand
GATTTTACATTGTTTATGTTGCTTGGTTTACCCCATACTCCAAATGCTGCAGGGAATGGAGGTCTGTACCGAGGCATGGATCTCTTTCCTTCAATAGCTTCCATAAGAGCTGTTTCTTCACCAGCGACATAGGATTCACCAGTCAGCGCAACTTCTATGTCAAAATTGAATTCAGTACCAAATATGTTTTTTCCTAACAATCCTTCTTTGTAAGCATCTTCAATGGCTTTTTCAGTTCTGTTTATTGGACCGTCATGTCCGTGACGGATAAATACTATGCCATTTGTAGCACCGGTCGCATAGCCTGCTATACAGAGCCCTTCCAAAAGGGTGTGCGGATCACTTTCCAGTATTCCTTTATCATTATAGGCTCCTGGATCTCCTTCCTCACAATTACATAGTATGTATTTAGTTGGGCCAGGAGACCCAACCAAGAAGCTCCATTTGACCCCAGTTGGGAAAGCAGCTCCGCCTCTGCCACGGAGCCCTGAACTTTTAACTTCGTCTATGACGTCGGCGGGTTGCATAGTTGTAATGGCTTTGTGGAAACCTTCATAACCACCATTAGCAATGTATTGCATTATGTCTGAAGGGGCTATGTGACCGGCATTGCGAAGCGCAATTCTATTTTGGAGTTTGATACCAGGAATCGAATCTAGAGCAGGAATATCTTTATCCTCAATTGAACTCTGGTCCCCTTCGTATGCTAAAACCTTGTTTTTTGGTACCTCGTTTTTCAAAAGGTATGTTTCTATGATTTCATCAATATCTCCGGGCTGAACGTTGCTGAAGAACAGGCGCGGATAATTTGCTGTTGTGATATCCATCAATGGTTCCGCGTAGCATATCCCTAGGCATCCAACTTCGTCGATATTTGCTTTGACGCCGTATTTCTGAAGGGTTGATTTTATTTTTGAGATTACTCTGAAGGCACCCGAAGCGCTCCCACACAACGCAGTTCCAACTCTGATTAATGGAACTTCTCCGTTTGTGTGATTTTCCCAGTGATTATCTGATCTCTCTTTTAATCTTTCGTAGGTCAATGTTCACCATGTATTGATACTTAATTATGCTTAGATTTCGTGTCTCTGGTCCTGTTGACTAACTTTTCTGCATTGTCGGGAGTGGATTTTCCATACAACTCATGATCGATACTTATTACGGGACCCTGTGAACACGCACCGAGGCAAGTATTAAAGCGGAAGGTGAATTTTCCGTCTTCTGTATCTCCTTCACCTTCTAATTTGAGCATTTTCAATATTCTTTCTATCAGGTAATTTGCTCCAAGGAGGTGACATGTTGGGCCCCAGCACACTTCCACAGTGTGCTCTGAAGGAGGAGAGAATCTAAAGTTTGGGTAAAACGAGGCAACACCATAAACATCGTTCACCGAAGTTTTCATAGCTTTGGCTACTTCCTCAATGGCCTCATCGGAAATGTATCCCATGGAATCTTGAATTGCCAGAAGCGAAGAAAGAACCGTTACAGTTGGTCTTTTCTGAGATTCTATGGCAATTTTAACTTGTTCTCGACGGTGGTTTTTATCAGCGGTCAAAGAGAGTCCTCTATCTTTGTCAAAATCGTCACAATCATAGCACAGGGACAAAGCTCCAACAATTTATTTTTCCAGAAGTTTGTTCATCACTGTCAGGGCTATTTCTCTTCCCATCTTGACATTGTAATTAGTGCCCCTGTCCTGAGGGTATACTTGCGTGTTATTTGCCAGATAAAGATTTTCAATACCTGTTCCGTGTTCAGGTAAGGAATAAGTGTAATTTTTGCCCATAATCGGTTGAGCATTATCTATTCTGTAATGATGGAAATCCGATATCCATTGATTACCGAAATTTTTATTGATTTTTTGTAAGTGTGGAAGGTAGGCTTCCAACAGTTCGGATCCATTTAATTGGTAATATTCACTGTCCCTGGATAGGTAGTTTGAGACGTAAACTATGTGTTTATTTCCGTAATTTTCGGTTGGGACAAGGTTGGTGTGTTCAACTACTCCGACAAATGGTATTGATCTGTCTGCGATGTTCAACCAATATTTATCACTCAGATGACTGTGAAGAACTAATATCAACAAAACTGCTGACATGTATTTGGTTGATGTTAATTTGTTACGGTATTGCCGATCTATACCCTCAGTTATTCTGTTAAAAACATGTGATGGAACTGATGCGATGACAGCATCAAATTTGTCGACGTTATCAGTATTTCCTATTCTTAGGCCGATTTTGCCATCTTGATATTTTTTAATCGAAGTTATGTCATGTGACAGGTGTATTTTGGTGCCATTGTTAGTTAGCTTTTCAGCTAATACATCGAAGAATTTCTTAAAACTCCCTTGTGGATACCCAAGAATCTCTCTACTAAACAAATTCTTCCTCGAAGTGAACCGTGTATTCATTTTCCCCCATAGCCAGGCCATTCCTATTTCTTGATAATGTTCTTCACCGAATTTACCTCTAAGCATGGGTTCCCAAAATGATTCGTATACCTTTCCATCTACGTTGTGAGTCAGCCATTCACTGGCGGTAAGGTGCTCAATGTCAGTCCAATCTGTAATTTTTTGGATTTTTAGGGCTGATAGCCCTAGACGTATTCTATTTTGGATGGTTAAAGGTTTGTATCTAATCAGATCCACAGGGGTTCCAAAGTTGTAAGTTTTACCATTGAAGAAGGTTCCCACTTTTGAAGAATTCCATATAATCTGATTTCCGATTCCAATCTCTTCGCATAACTTTAGGATGTCATGGTCGTTTGTAAACCAATGGTGATACCCTTTTTCAATAGGAGTCCCTTCAATTTCAAAAGTAGATGCGTGTCCACCGATAAAGTCATCTCTTTCGTATACGGTGACTTGATGCCCTGCTTTAGATATGTCCCAGGCAGCCGATAATCCCGTTGCGCCTGCGCCTAATATCCCAATTTTCATTATGCCAGGTCCCTTGCATTTGTAGATAGTTCATTTATGTTTTCTGATCGTGATTCTTGGCTCATTTATTATCCTGAATTGCTTTGGACAATGTAATACCATCAACCCATAGTAATATTTGCCCCAATATGACTATGGGAAGTAAAAGGCATAAGTGTGTGATTGCTGCAAAAGCTGACGCTTTAGCTCTAGAAACACTTGAGTTCGATATAAGCATTAATGTTTCTCTGGATATCCATTCAAAGAGACCTATACCTCCTGGGGCTGCAGGTATAGATGATCCTATATTGGTTATACCGGTAACCAATATAGAGGCCATCAGAGAGGTGTAAACGCTTGGAAATGCATTGTTTATTCCCAGACTCAGTGACACGAAATGAAATAAAGATGCCTCCGATATCCATATGGGTACTGACAAACCCAATGTTCTCCCTATGGTTTTCCAACTGCCTAGCGATTTCAATCCGTCCAGGGCGTTCGATGCGATTGTTATAACCGGACTTTTTATCTTAGATGGCAATGCGTTGTTCATTGCCAAAAGAAAAGCCTCCATTCTCCTTCGTGAAAAAGCCATAATAATTAATATTGAAAATAAAAAAAGGAATGGCATAACAGTCATGCCAATCAACACGTTGGGGTGTATTTTCAAAGTGGTGGAAAAATATGATAGGGCCTTTCCAAAAGGAAGGAACATTGACGAATATCCTATGAGAATCAGCAAAGTTAAGGAATCTAAAAGTCTTTCTACCACTATTGTGCTGAGACCAGTTGAAGGGGATACGTTCAGTTTAAGGTTCAGGTAATAACTTCGTACAAATTCTCCCATTCGAAAGGGTAATATATTATTTGCCATGTACCCAATAATCACTACTGGAAATAATTTGCCGTGTGGTAGATTAGAGACAGGCATTAGCAGGAATTTCCATCTTAGTGCCCTGAGCCATAACCCCACGAAATAAATGGCAAGTCCCGGTACTATATATTGGTATTTGGCCCCAGAAAGTTGCGACACCATCTCCTTCCAATCCGATGTCCAAATGAACATGATTAAAAGAAATATTGCCAAAATTATCCCAAGAAAAATACGAATCAAAATTGTTCCTTAACCTTACGGATCTCTTATTTTGTGGCTTTTCAGATTCACTTCGGGAAAATCATTTGGAACGTAAAGAAATAAGTCCTCACTTCCTATTTCAGGAGCTATCGACCTTCTAGTAAGCCAGTAATTTAAAATAGGATCCCATTTCCTTATATCTGTGAGAATTTTCGCTATATCTACGATGCTGAGGTTCCTGTACTTATGTTCTGGAAACCACCATCTGTGAGGTATTTGCTCGACCTTGTACAGTTCCTTAGGGAATAGGTTTTCAACGATTTTATGATTCTCAGAGTGTACCAAGGCTATCGCTGGGATATTTTTCGAAAATGAGCTCGGATTGTCAAAAACCGGGTAATTAATACTGGAGTTGTGTCTAAAATACCAACTCCAAGGCCAAGTAAATCCGCTTGTTTGATCTATGGAGATAGTCAAATCATGGGTATTATCAACAATTTGCGACTTTGTTCGATACGATTTTATCCCTTCTGAAACTGTCAATATGTCTGGACTTGTTTGGGTGTAAACAATCATTTCCACGGGTACGTCGGGATTTTGGAAATTTGTGATCAAACTGGTTCGAATGGTTAGCACGAAGAGCAATGCTGCTGTCCCTATCACGGTTAGCGAAATCTGTGTCGCATATTTGTTGGTGCGATCTGATTTAATGATTTTGTAGAGGGCAATCAACGAAGATCCAATTATTGTAAAAGCGATTATGGTTGGCAATGGTTCAGGGTATGAATTGCTACTGACTGTTAATGCAAACAACACCAAAGATATTGTGGGGATGAGTAAAACCCATAAAATTAATGGTGATTTAACGATGTGACTCCACTCTATTTTTTCGATCAATTCACCTAGAAATTTCCCACCAAGTAATATTGTGGGGAGTGAAATATTGACCAATAACCATGGCATTTTTTCGCTTGCTATTGTGTATATGATAAACGTTGATATCGTCCAGTAAATCAGTAAAGTTGTAAACGCATCTTTTTTCTTTCGGTAATAGATTAATGCGCCAAGGCTTAGAAACAGCGGTAAGTATTCGTAGAGAGGCGTTATGATGAGGTAATAATAAAAGGGTTGCCCTCCTCGCCCTTCACCCTGTTGGATTATCCAATAACCTAATGATTGCCAGATGCCAGATGATATGCCATTAGGGAAATTAGTAAAGAACGTTGTGTATATTAATGTCCAAATCGCATAAAAAATTAATGCGCAACGTATCCACACTTTACCGAAATGTTTATACCCAAGGTAAAATGTGATGCTTATCGAAAAGAGGATCAAGGTGGCGGCTAAAAGCGTGGACGCTGAGACTGGAGTACCAGATAGGTAGCCTATAATTTTCCCACCTGAAGGCATCCCTATCCTTCCAGAATCCATTCCCGATATCAGGGTTCCTCCACTCCAACTAAACAGGGGAGTGTTCTGAAAAAGTCCGATAAATGCAGTCCATTGGGGCAAAGCTAAGGTTCCAATAAGCATTACAAAGGAAAAATTTCTTGAGTGTTTGGAATTAGATACACCCAGTTGAACTTGAGTGACAAATGATTTTATTAGTTTGGTAATTGCTCGAACGTATGTATCCTGCTCAAAATTTATGAGACCGGCCATGATATGTTTTCTTTCGTTTATCCAACATCCCAACAGGTACAAGGAAAATATTCCAGTTATCAAAAAAGCTGTTTCCTTGGTGCCATAACTAGCCGCTAACAGTCCGGAGCACAGGTATAAATATTTGGATTTCCCTGTATGCTTGTACTTCCAAAGGCATGTAAATATTAGGATGGTGAAGAAAGCCATTAGAATGTCATTCCTGGCAAACCGACTGAAATAGACCATGGTTGGGGAAATACAAAGCATTGTAGATACCAATATGGTGCCAATTTTGCCTAATGCATCTCTAAACAATAATGGTGTAAATATTAGGGCGGTACCAATTAAGGCGTACAAAAGTCTAGCTGTAAAATCACTGTCCCCAAATAACCAAAACAAAATGCCAGTTAGCTCCATTTGTAGAGGGCCGTGCATCATTGGATTGTGCACTAATGTGAAGTTTTCACTAAATAACCAAGCATAAAATGAGTGCAGGCTCTCATCATGGTGCATGGCTTTACCACCAAGTTGGTGGAGGCGTACTGCAAGAGAAACAATTAACAAAAATAGATATAAACTGTATTCAATCCAATATTTCTTGATATGCCAGCCGATTTGGATACTACTAATTTTCAGTTGATTAGTTTTCTTTAATTCAGTCATCAATTTTGTAGATACGAGTTCCGTCCTCTTCTCCAAAAACTAGTTGTCCCAAGCTGTTAAATTTATGCATACCATTCAGCCCGTATTGATTGATTTCTTTTGGACTTACTAATACGTATTTTACGTCGTATCTATTTAGTAGGTTTTTGGCGTCATTGGCATTGTTCGTTGTGTAAATTGTCTCAACATGAGAAATTGTTTGCTGTATTGCATCTGTTTGATTTCGCCACTGTGTTTGATGTCCGGGCCAGTTTATTGGGTTAGGTATCCCAGTGCTTCTGGATATAATTCCGGCAGATCCCCATTCTGACACGCCTTCTAGGATTCCATCTGATATTGATATATTGGCGCGTGCGAAGTCAATGGCGTTTTTTAAATCAAGATCTTCCTGTTGGAGATACATTAAGCCGTTTAGAGATTTGATAGGTGATTCCGCTGCTTTTGTCGCTAATGAGGCTGGAACATAGTACATTGCGGTAGTAGTCACGAATATTATTAATAGAGTCCAAACCCCGTATAACCACTTTCTGGATCCCGATATTCCGATTCGTAATTTATACCAATAGAAAAGAATATACCCAGAACAAATTGCTAATAATATCCAAGCTTGATAGTAGAGCTTGAACACTGTATTCATCCTATTGTTATAAATATCTTGTAGATACAGAAGTTCCGGAACCAGTATTAACATCAATCCAATGGCTGACAAATAAAGAATAATGGCTCGTGTTGTTAAGCCTGATTTAAAACTGATGGTTGTAGCAACAAGCATAGCGACAAAAATCATGACGGTTAAAAATAGAGTGAAAGCCGTGACACTATAAAGGTCAAGACCATTACTTGAGATTAACACTTTGATCCCCCAAGGTATAAATGTCACAATAGACGCCACCAATATAGGGGTTTTCCATTGGGTTGATATTTTAAGCTTCCCGAATTCTATCAATATGTAAGGGATGGTTAGTATTAACAGAGGTAACCACATTATTAAGGCATGTGCCACTTTTGTTTGTACAGTAGGCGTACTTACTCCACTTACTGAGGTTTGCAGAGTCAGGATATATGGGCTCAATAACAACATAGATGTTGCCACTATCGTAAACGGGGTTATAAGGTTTTTTGTGATTTCCCTATCTGGGCCCATTAATATTTTTAAAATGTATATCCCAAAAAGAATCCCCACGGTCAATGGAAGGTACCACATATTTACAAATATGACCGTAGAGAATATTAAAATAAGTAGGGAAATTAGCGACAAATTGTATAAGGAAAGAAATCGTGATTCTCGCTTATGGATGATACATAGACAAATTCCCAAAAACACTACGAAAAATGGAGTGGATGTTACGTGAGGATGCAAGTCTCCCAATATATAGCTGAAGAACGGGAATTCAGTGATCGTGTAGTCAAGGCCTTTACCTTCACAGGTGTCACCGAAATGATTAATTATCCTCGTACTTTTAAACCACCACCAGAATTCCATTGGTCTCCAGCTTTGAGTGGTTGGGATATCAACTTTGGTCATACCTTCTATACATAAAGTTTTCCAGAAAGACGCTGTCCCAAAGGCATTTTCACGTAAAAATTCGATGAAACCATGTAGGTTTGAAAGGAAAACAGTCGCTATTCCCGACGTAACTGCAAAAATTATGCTCGGCACCTTAGGTGTTGATTGATTTCGTAGTAATGAGACAACAAGTCCGCTTACAGTTACCATGGTTAGTGCAGGGATTGAGGCTAGAGATAAGTTATACGCTATTTCAGGTATAACTCCTGAAATAATGGTTAACATACCGAAAATCCAGTACCCAAAATAGTAGTAGCTAATTACGCTACCTTTCATCCAAGGGTCTTCAGGCCCTCCTACTTCGGCCATGATAGAGGCATTAAGAAATGCGAAGTCCATTGGTTGTTCGGTGTGGTTTATTGAAGGATCCCAATATATGAATCCAATAAACATGACATATATGCAGAGAAAAAGAAGATCTAAAGAAACTAGGAGCTTCCAAGTTTCTTTCATGAAAATTTTGATTTCTATCCAATGTTTGTGGGTTAGTATTATTGATACCGAGACCATAAATAGCATTATTACAAACAAAGATAATCGGGATGGATTTGATAACCCGTTAACTGATAATATCCATGAAATTAGTCCGATTACAGCGATGCCAATAGGCTTACTAAACGCGTAACCTCGATCACTAAGATTCTTAAATATTCCAAATGTAATTGGGAATGTCGCTATCCCAATTACCTGAATTATTAATACCCAAGCTACAGGCTGTAACATCGTTATGGTACCCAAATCATGGGAGTAGCCCGTCTGTAAAGGACTTTGCGTCAAATTGAGCTATGTCTTCCAATGATTCTCCAGTACCTATGAAAGATATGGGTATTCCCATCTCTTTTACAATTGGTATACTGATCCCACCTTTGGAAGTACCGTCAAGTTTGGTGAGAAAAATAGCGTTGCAAGGTATTGATTCGTTGAAACGTTTTGCTTGAATGAGTCCATTTTGACCGGTAGTTGCATCAATCGTAAGGAGTACCTTAAGGTATCCAGGTTTTATGATTCGAGTACAAGTTCGGTGAATTTTTTCTAATTCTTTCATTAAGTTTGTTTCTGATTGTAATCTGCCTGCAGTGTCGATGAGTACGATGTCAATACCCCTGTTTTGGGCGGCGGAAATTGCGTCATACGCTACAGAGCTTGGATCTGAACCCATTTGATTTCCTATAACATCAACGTCAACCTTGGTTCCCCAATGATTGATTTGCTCCAAGGCGGCTGCCCTAAATGTGTCACCCGCTCCTATCAACACTGATTTCCCTGTTTTGCGATACCAGTTAGAAAGTTTCGCGATCGTGGTGGTTTTGCCAGCCCCATTGACCCCTACTACTATTATGGCCATCGTAGATGTTGGTTCTTTAATAGGCCAATGAGATTGTTTCATATTGAGCATATCAGAGATAATACTTTTCAATAATACATATGGTTCGGCGTGTTTTTTTGAACCTTGCTCACGAAGCTGAATTTTTACCTTATTTACTATTTCAGTTGAAGTTTCAAATCCCACGTCGGAGCTAATCAATATGTCTTCTAATTCTTCCCATGTTTCATTATTTAGTTCATTTTTACTGAACAGGTTAGCTATTGGTTTTGATAATGCCCCACGGGTTTTGGACAAAACTTTGGTTATTGAATTGTGGTCAGTTTCTCCAAAAAAATTTAACAATATTTACTTCCTTTAGGTTTGATATATTCTAAGTTTGGTTTCAAGTGGGTGGTTTCTCATATTCTGTATGCCCTAATTGTAAATAAGTTTTCCATGATATTTCAATGTTATGTTCTGTACCAATAATGGTATAATTATCTATCATAATTTCGAATATTAAAAAGGTGATTATTAATGGAATTACGTGAATTGAAAAGCTTTGTTGTGGCGGCTAAATATAGAAGCGTGTCGAAAGCTGCAAAGGAACTTAATATTGGGCAACCAACTGTGACGACCCATGTGAAGAAATTGGAAAAGGAATTGGCTGTTTCACTTTTTGACAGGGTGACTCGACCTATAAGGTTGACGTTGGCTGGTCAGTCCATATATGAGCTGACCATGCCTCTTTTGGATGGGATTGAATCTTTGAGTAATAAAACCACTGAGATGGAAGATAGAGGACCCGTAATAATTGCTACCACTGCAGACATAATACCTCACACTTTGTTACCAGTAGTACGTGAATATAATAAAAAACACCCAAAAGTATTTTTAAAAATAAAGTCTATGAGTAGGAAGGAAGTTATAGATGGTGTTAGGTCTGGTGAGGTTGACGCAGGTATAATTCAGCGATTGGATAGGGGAGACAACTTAAATTTTGACCCGCTGTTTGTATATGAAAGGGTGTTAATAGCTCCAAAAAACCATTCGCTATTACAGGAACCTCTAACCTCCCTAAGTGATATAGCAAAATATCCTTTAATTATGATGGCGAGCGGATCCTACACAAGAGAAATTTTGGAAAACCAATTTAGAAAGTTGGATGTTAGATACAATATCATAATGGAACTTGAGAGTATGGATATGATTAAACGATTCGTTTCACAGGGAATGGGTGTGTCTGTAGGCCCTAGATTGGCTATTGAAGACTTGGATCTGGATAAACTTGGTATGGTTTCTTTGGCTAATTTCTTGCCAGTGGATAGGGCCGGTATAATTACATTGCCAGGTAAGAATATATCCAAGCCAGCTGCTGCAATAATTAAATTAATGTCGTC
>CAZUHE010000004.1:16682-37243 GCA_964620395.1 uncultured Dehalococcoidia bacterium | reverse complement strand
ATTATAACGTTATCAAGCCAAATTGGTGTCCTAAATGATCGTGGGCCAAAAAGAGTGAGTCCGTTTTTAGTACCTATGATGTTGCCAGATATGGCCTCCGGCCAAGTGTCGATGCTATTAGGAGCCAAGGGCCCAAACTATAGCACGGTATCCGCTTGTGCGAGTGGAGCTGATTCTATCGGTATGGCATTTGAAAGCATAAGAAGAGGGGAAACTGATGCTGTAATCGCAGGTGGAGCTGAAGCCGCCATTTGCCCTGTGGGGGTTGCTGGCTTCAACGCGTGCCAAGCACTATCCAAAAGAAATCATGACCCCTCGAGAGCTTCAAGACCATTTGATGCGGAGAGAGATGGATTTGTACTCGGCGAAGGAGCGGGAGTGTTGGTCCTTGAAAATTTTGCTTCGATGAAAAAACGAGACGCAAAGCCTATAGCAGAGATGATTGGATATGGTGCCACAGCCGACGCACATCACATCACTCAACCTGCTCCTGAAGGAGAAGGCGGAGCTCGAGCAATGAATTTATCGCTAAAACAAGCCAATATAGATCCTGAAGAAGTTGATTATATTAATGCGCATGGGACTTCTACTCCTCTGAATGACAAATTTGAAACTATGGCTATAAAAACTGTCTTCGGTGAATACGCTTACTCCGTACCTATAAGTTCTACCAAATCAATGACTGGGCATCTACTAGGTGCTAGCGGAGCCCTAGAGGCGGTAATATCTGCAATGTCATTGGAGCACAATTTAGTACCTCCTACTATAAACTTGCAGCATGCAGACCCGGAGTGTGATCTAGATTACACTGCGAATAAATCTGCCCCGAAAAACCAAAACGTTGTAATGAGTAATTCTTTTGGATTTGGTGGGCATAATTCCTCTCTAGTCTTTACCAAAACTGCCTAAAACGGATGAAGGTTGTCTAGAGTTTGAAATATTCGACTTGGACCATACTAAGTGACCGTTGGGACGGTGATAACTCAGATGTACAAACCCAACTACTAGCTAACCGAAACGTATTTTCCGATGAAGAAAAAAATGGATTCCTATTGCCAAGCGTGGATGCGATTCACAATCCTTACCTAATGCAAGGAATGGATAAATGCATAGCAAGACTTTCAAAAAGTCTGCAACTAGGAGAAAATATAGGAATACTGGGTGATTTCGACACGGACGGTTTAACTGGAACTGCATTATTGACCGAGGGGCTCAGAAATCTCGGTGGAAATGCCTTCCCTTATATACCCCACAGGGTTACCGAAGGCCATGGTATCAGTGAAAACGCCTTGGCCTATTTCCAGCAACATGATGTCACTTTACAAGTGACAGTAGATTGCGGTGTAACAGCTTTACCGGAAATATCAAAGGCGAAAGAACAGGGTATTGATACCATAGTTACTGATCACCACACTCCTTTGGATAAATTACCAGATGCTGTCTCTATTATTAACCCGTCGCTGAAAGACTCCAGTTATCCCTTCCCTTTTCTCACTGGAGTTGGTACGGCATTTAAGGTAATCCAAGCTTTACATCAACATCTTAATAAACCGTTGCCGGACAAATTGTATACTCTTGTGGCTCTCGGGACTTTATCGGACGTTGGTTACATGAGAGGAGAAAATCGGTATTTAGTCTGGAAAGGATTACAAATTTTGAGACGGTTTCCTTTTACAGGCATTGATGCCTTAATCAACAAATCCTACGGTGTAAAAAATAGAATTAAAACAGAGGATATGTCTTTCGGTGTAATCCCACGTTTAAATGTGGCCGGGCGGCTAAAACATGCCAAATTAAGTCTTGATATACTCCTTTCTAAAAATCCCGAAGAAGCAAACAAAATAGCCGATGAATTAGATGAATTAAACAAACAACGACAGAAGTTAACTGAAAAAGCATTTGAAGAGGCACACAGGCAAGTCTCAATGGATGAAATGGGCAAACCACCAGCAGTCATATTTGCTGGCAAAGCGACATGGGCTCCAGGTATTTTGGGTCTTATAGCTAGCAGGTTATCGGAAGAATTTCATAGACCAGCCATTGCGGCCTGTGGCGAAAACGGATTTTACAGAGGGAGCGCAAGAAGCATACCCGAGTTCAACTTAATAGATGCACTAAACCAGTGTGAAGAACATTTTGAAGCCTACGGAGGCCATCCTATGGCCGCTGGATTCACAATAAAGGAACAGTCATTAAAAAAATTCCGTAATGCTCTAACTACCATCGGCCAAGAACAAATGACCGATATTCCAAAGGGCCCTTCATTATCTATTGAAACATCCATTCCATTCAGCTGGATAAACCGAGAAAATCTCAATTTCATCAACCAGCTGGAACCATTTGGAAACGGCAATCCTAATCCCGTCTTTATGACACCAAATGTCTCTGTTTTGGGAGTACGCCAAATTGGAGCTAATAAGAGCCATCTTAAAATGACAGTTGAAGACCAAGGAAAAATATTTGATACCATATGCTTTCGTCAAGGTTCACGTATTAAAGAAGCTCACGGGTCAATAGACATTGCATACACAGCTGGTACGAGTTATTGGAGTGGTCGGGAGACAATTGAGCTAACGGTGCAAGATTTCCGGCCATCCACAACCATAGAACCTACGAATAATCTATATAATACCCAGCAACACACTACCAAACACAAGACATAATCAGTAAAGCCTAATATTTATCTCATTCAATTCTTATAGTGTAATTCGGAACTATCACTCACGTCTTCGTTCAGCTCTAGTACCAGTCGGAACCGCATCACTAAATTCTTTCATCACAATATCTTTATCCCCAATTCTCGCAACAGCAACAAGTATTGGAACCGTGATAGCTAGGATCAATATTGATATAAATTGAGCTTCCTGTAGCCCATAAGCCCAAACTTTATCATCTCTAAGAAAGGTTATAAAAAATCGTCCTATGGAATATAAGGCTAAATAAAGGCTGAATAAAGCGCCAGCAGGTCTAAGTCTATCCTTAAGTTTCCATATCAAAAATAAACAGGCTGAATTCCACAATATCTCCATCGCTATAACAGGCTGTACTGAAACCCCAATACCATTGGGAGCACAAGCGCCGGCCGCACTAGTAGGATGATTCCATATAAATCCAAAAAACTGCGAGGTCGCCTTTGCGCAATGTTCACCATTTACGATATCTCCCAGACGTCCTATTGACTGAACAAACAACATAGCAGGGGCTGTCATATCGGCAATTACTCGAAACGGATGATGTCTAATTAAACAGTATAAGAGTCCCGCTATAGTCCCTCCCAAAACACCTCCCCATAATCCCACGCCCCCGGACCACACGGCAAAAACTTGCATGATATCCTGACTGTAATAATCTAAATTGTCTATCACATGAACAAAACGGGCACCCAGAATACCACCTATTATTGCCCATACCGCTATGGAATAAATATCATCAGGATCAACGCCTCTCGATGGAGCCCATCTCCCTACTAAGAAGACGGCTGCCCCAACAGCTATGAAACTAAAAATACCGTGCCAGCTTACAACTCCTTGATTTAAAACAAAGGAACCAGCTTCAATTTCTATCATAATGGAATGTCCTGATTTTTAAATGAATATAACAGTAAAAATACTATCCATAGGCCCCCATATGTCAAGATAATATAATTCCGAATATGAACCGACCATGGTTAGTTCACCAAAATACAAAAGAGCACCAAAAATGCAAACAAAGAGTCAAATAGAAAGATTTATTGAGCATATGACTGTCGTGCGCGGTGCATCCAGTCATACAACGAACTCGTATAGTTCTGATATCGTCCAATTTGAGAGCATACTAATAGAGAAATCTCTGTTTGAAAAACACAATTGGAATGATATCGATAACGAAACTATCACGTCATATATAAAACTATTAAACGAAAGAAGCTACCTACCATCAACGAAAGCGCGAAAACTAGCGGCAGTAAAATCCTTCCTAGGCTTCCTACATCATGAAGGAGTTATTTCATCCGACCCAACAGACGATATTACTTTGCGACGCCAAAGCAGTAAATTACCCTATGTGATAAGTGTCGAAAAAATAAAATCCTTAATAGAATCAACCCTCACACACAACACACAACCCATCGCAGGAAGAGATTATGCCATGCTCCACACGGCTTACGCGACAGGCATGAGAGCTACGGAAATAATAGGTCTCAACGTTGGGGATATCGACCTCAAGGCAGGCACTATAAAATGCCTCGGTAAGGGGTCCAAGGAGAGAATGGTCCCCATATATCCTGATGCCGTTAACAGCATTCACCAATATTTTAGGAAAAGTAGGAATGATCTGCTTAAATCAGCCGACGTCAATGCTGTGTTTTTAAATAAACGAGGAAAAAGAGTATCGCGTCAAGGATTCTGGTTCATCCTAAAAAAATACGCCAAAATAAACAATCTTGATAATGCGGTGACTCCGCATACGCTAAGGCATAGTTTTGCCACTCATTTACTTGAGGGAGGAGCTCCAATAAACCACGTTCAAGCACTTCTGGGGCATTCAAGCATAGCAACAACACAAATATACACGCATTTGACAACGGGACATATAAGGGAGGAATATGAAACCGCTCATCCTCGAGCCTTTTCAAAAGACTATAATGGTTACAAAGATTAAAACAATAACAGGAGATCAATATGCCAAGTAAAGGCAGGCAACGAGCATCCAGACAAGCCCAACTAAGGAAGAGTAGCAAGAAATCTTCCAGGAAAAACAAACCGGCTATAGACTCAAAACTTGCTGATCCCTTAACCAGTGTCAAGCAACCAGATGTTAAAACTCAAGTCTCAGTAACAGAGACTACCAACAAGCAACGTGATCCTGTACCACCTAAATCTGTACCACAAACACCAAGCCCGCGACAAAATGCTGGTGCCCTTGAATACCCTTATTTAAAAGGTGAACTGAGACAAATAGGCATGACTTGTGGATTAGTAATCATAGCTGTTATAGCTCTAACATTCGTTCCATGGAGCTAAAACACTCAACACATTAACGTAAAAACCACAGCTGAATAACCTATCGTTGTATGTCAGTAAAAAACATAACTTTATCCAGCACTGGATTCCGAAACCGCCTTAACAGAATTCCAATGAAACCAGGGGTTTATCTTATGAGAGGCCCCAATGGGGAGATATTGTATGTTGGAAAGGCCTCAAAACTAAAAAATAGAATTCGATCTTATTTCACAGGGAAAACCCATTCCCACCCTAAGATTGAAACCCTTGTCAACACCTTGGTGGATTTTGAATTCATAATCACAGAATCGGAGCAAGAAGCTCTTATACTTGAATCCAACCTGATAAAAAGTCACAAGCCCAAATTCAATTCTAGACTTAAAGATGACAAAAGTTATCCGTTTATAAAAATTGACGTTTCAGAAAAATTCCCCCAAGTATACGTAACGCGCAATGTCTCTAATGATGATGCTCGATATTTCGGGCCCTATACGGACGCTGGCAGCGTTAGAAGGACATTGTCTTTACTTAACAAACTCTTCCCATACCGATCATGTACAAAACAAATAACAGGTTCTGACGATAGAGCCTGTCTAGATTTTCATATAAAGAGATGTGTGGGACCATGCATAGGCGCAGTCGATGACATCGAATACAACAAAATAATTGATCAAGTCATATTGTTTTTGGAAGGTGATACTAAACAAATTGTGAATTCTCTGAGACTCCAAATGCGAAAAGCTGCAGAATCATTAAAATTCGAAAAAGCAGCTAGTTTGAGGGATCAATTACAGTCCATAGAAAAAGTACAGCAGAGTCAGAAAGTTCTCACCTTGAAATCCAATAATATGGACATAATCGGGAGCTCCCAATCATCATATGAAGCATGGATTGAAGTCTTTTTCATACGGCAAGGCAAACTGATTGGAAGAGAAAACTACCTGATGGATGTGGGAATTGCTGATTCCATCAGTGAGGTTGAATCTGCCTTCCTAAAACAATTTTACGGTGTCACACCGTACGTACCCCCATTGATATTGACCCAACATGAAATACTGGAAGAAAAACAAGCAATTCAATCTTTCCTTTCTGAAAAAAGAGGAACTAAAGTAGTTCTTTTACACCCCAAAAGGGGTGATCGTAAAAAATTGGTCGACATGGTGACGGAAAATGCACGGCTAGGAATGGAACAACTCAGGATAACCCGTTTTTCAGAAACGGATTCAGATGATAAAGCGATGTTGGAAGTACAAGAAGCTCTAAATCTACCAAAGCTACCTAACCGTATCGAATGTTACGACATATCAAACATTCAAGGAACTAATGCCGTAGGAAGTATGGTCGTATTTGAAAATGGTGCCCCCAAAACTTCAGATTACCGAAGATTCCAAATTAAATCGGTTAAGGGAATTGACGATTATTCTATGATGCGCGAAATGCTTACTAGGCGATTCAATAGAATGTCCAATTTATCAAATGAAAATACTGCGGGGTTACACAAAACATCAAATCAAGAAGCCTGGACCATGAAACCTGATCTAGTACTGATAGATGGCGGCAAGGGCCATTTAGGAGCAGCTTTGCAGGTCTTCCTTGAAATGGGGATAAGTGATGTACCTTTGGCCAGCCTGGCTAAAGAAAATGAAGAACTATTTACTCCTGAAAGTCCTCATTCTATATTACTTCCCAAGAATTCTCCGGGCATGTACTTAGTCCAACGGGCAAGAGACGAGGCCCATAGATTCGCAATAACCTACCATCGGAAACGGCGCTCTAACCAAAGCTTCCAATCATCATTGGATCTAATACCCGGTATTGGCCCTAAGAAGAGGAGATCGTTACTTAGAAAATATGGTTCTATAAAAAACATAAAGGATTCTTCCTTGGAGGACATAGCAACAACGCCCGGCATAACGTTGAAACTGGCAGAACAAATCTTAGACCATATATAGAGCTAGTCGCTCCTCGCAATTTGCAAGACAGATTCGCTAGAAAATGCTGTTACACCAGTCCACTCATAGAGCTTCGGATCTGATGCAATTACAGAATACTTGTTTCTTCTTGCTAGAGTCGCTACAGAAGCAATTTCTACTGAATATATTCCCTCTCTACCTGACTTACGCAACAAATGTCCCACTTCTTTTGCTTCCTCGTACCCAATTGGAACAACATTAAGAAATTGGAATAAACTCGAAAAACCTATCTCTAATTTTCTATCAAAATTTTCGTCACGCCATATATTCGATATTGTGATGGTACAAACAACCAGATTAATTTTCTTTTCCAAAGCACCAAGAAAAATTTTTTTCGCAAACCCGGCTCCTGATCTATACTCATTTAACACAGAGCTGTCGACAATGAACCCATTTAAATGTTCCATCAAAATGCTTCTCTCGCAATACGTTTCGCTTCCAGATCAGTTAACTCGACAGGAGAACCCAGCGGTTGGTTAACTTGCATTCCTATGTATTCATCATCCCACACAGTCCTGTTATTTAATTCGTCACCCTTATCCATCTCACTAGAAGCAGAGCGGGGGTCATTTTCCCCCAAATATAAAGATAATGCCTGCTCTATGATAGTTCTCATTGGCAATCGTTCAGAAGCAGCTTTTGATTTTGCGTTCAGATAAATTTCTTCATCTATATTTGCAAACAACTGTCTGGTAGGTGTGGAAGGTTTCTTCTTTGCCAATATGATACCTTTAAACCGTAGGTAAACCTATGTATGTATACGATATATGTGGACATTTTAATATTAGCATATACAAAATATAGATACGTGACTGAACACGAGTAATATTCCATTAATCACAGAGTTAAAAGTAGAGGCTAATAATGAAGATAGTCATCGCACCACAGGAATTTAAAGGGAGCATCAGTGCATTAGATGTATCAAAGGCAGCCAAGAAAGGCATCTTAAAAGTCTTTCCAAAGGCCGAAGTCATCATGTGTCCTGTAGCTGATGGAGGTGATGGAACCCTTGAAACACTTGTGGAAATCTCAGGTGGGTCCAAAAAACAATGTTCAGTGTATGATCCTCTAGGAAAGGAAATTAATACAGAATGGGGCGGCATGGGTGACAATAAAACGGCCGTAATAGAAATGGCCAGAATGTGTGGGTTGGCTCTTTTGGAGCTAAATCAACGTGATCCTTTAAGAGCAACAACCTTTGGATTGGGACAAACTATCACCAACGCTCTAGACCAAGGCTTCCGTAAATTTATTATCGGGATAGGTGGAAGTGCTACGAATGATGGTGGGGCAGGAATGGCTCAAGCCCTTGGTGTTGATATTCTTGATAAAGACGGTACACAACTTCCATGGGGCGGAGCGGCATTATCAAAAGTTGCTTCAATAGATATTTCCAAAATTGATGAGAGAGTATCGGAATCTGAATTTTTGGTCGCCTGTGATGTGACGAATCCTCTTACCGGACCTGAAGGAGCTTCTGCAGTCTACGGACCTCAGAAGGGAGCGAATCCAGAAATGATAGTAGAACTTGATGCAGCATTGAACAACTTAGCGAACGTGATAAAAAAAGATCTCAACAAAGAAGTGTCCCAACACGCTGGATCTGGGGCAGCGGGTGGCCTTGGTGCAGGGATAATGGCTTTTCTGGACGGGCAACTAAAAGCCGGTGTTGATATCGTATTAGACACAGTTAATATTATCGAAACACTCAAAGGTGCTGACCTGGTAATAACCGGAGAGGGTGCGATGGACTTCCAAACCGTCTACAACAAGGCGCCAATAGGTGTTGCTAAAAGGGCTAGTCAATTAGGTATCCCTACGATAGGAATCTGCGGGATGTTGGGTAAAGATTATCAAGTGGTCCATGAAAATGGAATCGACGCAGCAATTTCAATTACAAACGGTCCGATGTCCTTGTCTGAGTCATCTATGAATGCCCACAAACTAGTAGAAGAATGCGTAGAAGAAAGCGCAAGATTGATAAAAATAGGATCTAGGTTAAGTAGTTAGCCTAAGTTGAGAATCAATCAATGGTATTTAATTAAATAGCAAGAGATCGAATTGAAAACCCAAGTATCCAACCAATCATCAACAAAGAGCCGCCTGCGAACAGACTCCCCTCCCCGCCCTTTTGAGCAGGTCCAGTAAGCTTCATAAAAACCAAAAAAGCGATCATCAATATTGCTATCAACCAAACAGATAAATCATTAGCACCCAAAACAGCACCAACTATCAACCCGACAAGCCCCCAAATATACGGAATGCGCAACACACCATAAACTGACATAATAAACCTCTATTTAAACCACTGTTGCTAATTAGTTTAGCAATAATGTGATAGTCATATCTAGACTTATTCTGCATATAACAGGAGTCAATAACAAAATGGTAACAGGATTCAACCACTCCGGATTCGTAGTGAATGATATAGACAAAATGGTAGCTTTTTACAAAGATGATCTCGGGCTAAGAGTGGAAAGAGAAGTTGACAGCAAAGCCCCAGACACCGGAGACCATACTGGAATACCAGGTGCCCATAGAACTTTAATTTTCGTGGGATCTGGAGGGGACCATAAATTGGAATTGGTTCATTACATAAATCCAAAAAGCAAGAAAGGACACCTCGACAGAAATCAACTCGGATCTGCTCACGTCTGTTTTAACGTAGATGATATCAAATCTTTATATGAAAACTTAAAAGGCAAAGGAATAGAGTTCGTAACGGAACCAATAATGAAAGAAAATAAAGACGGCTCCGTTCACGGGATATGTTATTGCCGAGACCCCGAGGGAAATTGGTTGGAGTTTATACAATCATCCTAGGAGCAACCACCTAAGTTTCTACACCCAACCCTTTGGTAAGATGACGCTCCTTTTCACAGATGCAAAAATTTAACTCGGTATAAAGTCAAATTGTTCAAATTGACCATTAACAATTGGTACTGCATCTAACCCAAACCATCTCTCTACTATCGTGCTATACGTTGACCTGAAGTCATTATTGAAGTGCAAGTCCCCTTCTAATTGGTCTGCCTCTTTAATTGAGGGATATTGACCATACATGCCGCCCTTAACATCACTGCCGATTATAAAAGCGACTCCACCAGACCCATGATCAGTACCCGATCCGTTATCCTTTATTCTTCTCCCAAATTCGGAAAACACCAGGACAATCACGTCTTCGTCTTTACCGTTTTCCTTAAGATCATCATAGAAATCTCCTATAGCACCAGAAACTTCACCCCAAAGTTTTGCATGGGAAATTATCTCACCTGAATGTGTATCAAAACTACCATGCTGTGTATAAAAAACTCGAGTACCAAAATCGGCCTGAAGCACCTGTGACACACTCTTGAGGCTTTGCGCGATCGGATTGTCAGCGTATTCGATAGAGGATTTATATTGCATGGGAGCCGTTCTCAATACATCGGCACCCTTCAATGCATCGGTACCAGTTTGTCCAAGAAAATCCATAACAGGATCCTTACCTTGTACACCGCCATACATATGGGCAAATGCCTTAAGAGCGAGCTCTCGGGTGTTTTGATCCTCTATATCTGTGAACAGTCCATAGGTTTCTAAATTCCCCACAGAAGCCACTGGAACTCCACGTACTCCTAGAGCCCTTGGTAATCCTCTGCCGAAATTAACACCAGTTAACACGTTGTCACCATCAGGATCTATATCCCTTATTACTCTACCCAACCAACCTTCAGTTCCTATCTCATCGGGAAGAGCTGTATGCCATATATCCATGGACCTAAAATGGGATCGATTCGGGTTATCGTATCCAATACCATTGATCACAGCCACTTTACCTTGATCATATAATCGCTTAATTGGGGCCAAATTAGGATTGAATCCATACATAGCATCTATAGGTAAAACCGTTTCCTGTTCTATATGGATGGTTTTTCGAAAATCATAATATTCATCGTCCCCATAAGGAACTATAGTATTTAGATAATCGTTACCTCCGCTTAATTGAACCACAACAAGAGATTTTTCTTTTTGTAACGTCATCCGGTAAACCCCCTAAAATTTATCTACATCTGCAAGTACATTTTCTGAGAAACAATTCATTACCCAAGATAATACATAGTATCGGTCATGTAATTCAACTGATTCGACATCTGAAGTATACGAAACATAGAATACTCGACTAATTAATCAAATCTCTCAAGAAACCACAAGTACACAATAATAAAATTCATAAATGACCTTGATAGGGTTATTATACCTGTAACCCTTAATAGCCTAGAAAAATATCGTAGCAAGGAAAGCACATGACAGATTCGAAGTCGTATCATTTTCACACTGAGGATGAAGTAAGGGAATATTTCTACTCAAAAGGATGGACTGACGGACTACCTGTAGTGCCTCCAACCCCAGAAAGAGTTTCTCGATTCCTATCACATATAAGTAGAAGACCAGAAGAGATTGTGGGAACTGAACCCGTGAAAGGTAAAAATATAACCATTGAAAAAATAGCCATAAACTCGGTAATGGCAGGCTGCTCTCCGGAATATTTCCCTTTCGTCATAGGGATCGTTGAAGCGATACTTGAACCCGAGTTTAATCTTCACGGCATCACCGCAAGCACAATGGGTGCTGCTCCCCTATCCATTGTCTCTGGCCCATTAGCAAAAAAAATAGGTATTAATGGTGGGATAAGTGCCTTTGGACCAGGTCACAGAGCAAATGCCACAATTGGTCGAGCTATCAGGCTCATAATCATAAATGCCACTGGATCCCAATCTGGAGAAATAGACAAGGCAACATTAGGACATGCTGGAAAATATACCTGGGTTATAGCCGAAAACAACTCTCTTGTATCGTGGACTAATTTAGCGAAAGACAGGGGTAACGATAAAAATGCTGATGCGGTTACAGTTTTCGCTGGACTCTCACCGATTCAGGTAAGTAATCACTCAAGCAACAATCCCAAAGGGATATTACGAAGTTTCCGAGACGCTTTATTTGCAATTGGCCCTAATCAGGGTGAAGTTGTTATTGTTTTATGCCCTGAACACGCCCGCCACCTTGCTAGCAATAAGTGGGGCAAAAGTGAAATCAAAGATTATCTCTACCAAATATCCCAACGCACCGACAAAGAGTGGGGACAAGATGTTATAGCCGAAAGCAATGCCAGGCTATTACCTGTCCAAACACCGCCAGCGTCACGGACTACCCATACTACTTTAAGCCCTGATTCCTTCACTATTATCGTAGCCGGGGGACTAGCTGGTGCATTTTCAGTCGTAATACCGCTTTGGGTTAGTGGAGTAGGTTCTCAATCGGTAACCAAACCCATAAAAACACACCGATGAATTCTGGTAAAGTTATGCATACAAAAACCAATAACACATCAAAATATAGGCTCACAAGGAGGAATTCATGGAGAACACAGGAGATTTAGAGGTTTTAGACCCAACTATAGATTCTCCAAGCAGTGAATTCAGTCATGCAAACCGGTTAGAAACTTTAGACGGCTTAACTTTCGGCTTGCTTTCAAATGGGAAAAAAAACTCAGAAGAACTACTGCAATATGTACATGAAGCCCTTGCAGAAAAGTACGACTTGCCTTCACCAGTCTCTGACAACAAGGGTAATGCCTCTAGACCATGCCCTCCTGAATTATTGACAAAAATGTCTGACGAATGTGATGTGATTATAACGGCCTCTGGCGATTGAGGGTCCTGTTCTTCATGCAGTGTGCATGACGGAATAGAATTTGAGAAAAAAGGCATTCCAGCGGCAGTCATTTGTACTGAACCATTTGTAACAAGTGGTGTCGCTATGTCTAAGATGAAGGGAATGCCAGACTATAACTTTGCCGTTATGGAACATCCGCTCGGCAGCCTAGACCAAGATGAACTGAAAAGACGTGCCAAAGAGGTTGCACCTGAAATTGAATCCATTTTAATGGGCCAGTGATAAACGTGGAATATAAGGTCAGATCATGTAATTCATAGATCTGACAATTCTTAGTCCCACCTCTTGATCCCCGGTTAAATCTACCAACGATGATAGTAAAGCCTCATCTGGTTTTATCCTTCCACAGCACAATCTCAAAAATGTTTCAGGGGACATTGACAAATTTATATCGGCTTTTTGGGAGTTCTGGGTCTCCACTGCCCGTCCGTTCTGCATTACTAACATAATACTTCTATCGATTGTACCGATTATTTTAAGGGATACTTCTAATCCATCTTCAACTCTTGCCTTCTTACCAACAATATATGGCATCACCTCAAGCATGCGTGAAAAAGCATGATCAGCAACTATACCTGTTAAATTACCATGCCTACCTATAGCTCGCCTTATATCCTGTTCATGTACCCAACAGTCAAAAGTCCTGACAGACAAAAGATCATAAATCGTACCTTCTCCAACCGGCGAAATCGCTTTATTATTAAAATTTTTCTGGGTTGCTAATATCTCCATTCTACTCTTGTTAACTTCTTCAAATTCGTCTAAAACGTCCTTCGGCTTTGACTTTCTCCTTATATCAACATCAATTTCATTTTTCATTCCGAGTTCATTACGTACGTTGGACAAGTTGGTAGGTATATGTTTAGGCACTAACCTGCCCAGTAATCTATGCTCGATGCCAGTTAAATGCGATAAGCAATCCTTTACTGACCAACCAGGGCAATCAGTTTCCAATCGCCATTCTTTCTCTGACAATGATGAACAAAGTTTATGAACAGAAGTCCATGAAGAATGATAGAGATCGATAAACTTTTGTCTGTCCTGGGAAATCAAATAAGCACCTAAAGCCCCATCGAAACCACTTTTGCGTATTCGCTTTCCGTTACAGGTTGAACTGACAGACGGGAATTTCGTACAAGAATCATATCCAACAATTCTGGAGTACTCTTAATATCTGACAATGAAACAGGATTGTTGAAGGTTTCTACCGCCTGTATGTCAACCATATACCAAATAGGCTTTTCTTTCGTGCTCTTGGGGTCAGGGTGGTCAGAGTTAGGATCCCATGCTGTGAAATCAGGATACCCATCCTTTACTACTTTTGCGGTACCAACAACTGAAGAAGGCTTAGAATTGGAATGGTAAAACAACACTTGATCCCCAACCTTTATCTCGTCTCTAAGTAAATTCCGAGCCTGAAAGTTTCGAACTCCGTCCCATTCCGCAGTAGCATTTATTTCATTTTTCAAATCATCAAAAGAGTAATCCGACGGCTCTGATTTCATTAGCCAATATTTTTTTTGCCTCATATTTGGTGTCCTAAAACTTAAATTTCCAAAAAACCACCTCCACCATCAACAGAAATATATATTTGTAATCGAATCTCCTTATATCATGATCCGTTTTCTAAATATTCAATGAGACTCTGTGCATCAATTGCCGCTCTACCGACTGGGTTATGTTCCATATAGCGCTTGAGATCGATTAACGATTGATCGCTCATACCCATTTGAATGCCCAATATTCCTCTATCCCTAACCTCATCTATATCATCAGGTTGTAACCAAACCAGCAGATCAATAACCGAATAAGCTTTTTCAAGTTGATTACTAGTAAGATACACATGCTTTAGATTCCGATAGATACGAGAAATTATTTCTCTATTCGACACCGGATCCAGAAATGTTCCTTGCCAGCTTTGATCTTTCGGCAGCATCTTAGTCAGGAAAGTCTTTGTTTCAACTTCTTCCATGATAACGCCATTATTAAAAGTATCTATATAAACCCATTCATCTTCTAAAGGAGCACTCACGAGGAAATGCCTCGGTGAGCCTATGCCTAAACATTTTATTCCCACATTGTGGGCTACATCCATGTACAAAATAGACAGTAGTAAAGGTATGCCCATTCTCCGATGCATTACAAGATGGAGGTAGCTGTTCTTAGGATTGTAATAGTCGACACTATCTCCAGAAAATCCAACCTCGTCGAACAAGTATTCACTCAAAATATTTATCTTGGCTAGATCTCCCTTCTCTATAGCCAGTCTCCTACGAGCAACCTTAGCCAATTCTTCTAAAGATTTCATCTCGAAGGAAATGTCCAATTGGGGGTACTCTAAAGTTGATGCACATAAGGCCAGATAACCAATAGAACTATCATCCTTCGCAAAAGCCTCAGAAAGCTTTTCTTTTACCCTGTTTATATCAATCAAATTTAAAGACATGAATTTACCTAGATCGAATTCTAATCAAAAACTGCTTCATCAAACGAATTGGGTTTAAGTCAGATAAATGTATTATATGGATAATATCATCCAAAACATCCAATCTTCTGATGAACCAAAATAACTCCAAGGGGTGTATCTATCAAATGATAAGCCTAAAAAGAAACAGCAAAGGAAAATTAACGGAGGCCAAAGGGCTACGCACTCGAAAGTCTTCCATATATATTCCTGGACAAACTGAAACCTTCAGAATAAGCCGTTCAAAGTTCAACGATTTTTTAACATGTAGAAGATGCTTTTATCTAGATAGAGTGATCGGAATCATATCTCCTTCCACGCCTGGTTGGACTCTAAACGAGACTACAGATATTTTGTTGAAAAAAGAATTTGATGCCCTTCGAAAAGCACGATTACCACACCGAATATTCCAAAGATACGAGCTTCATAACGTCATACCATTCTCCCATCCAGATTTGGACCACTGGCGGAATTCATTACACGGGGGACTAGAAGGGGAAATAGAAGGAACCAACATAATACTGCACGGAGGGATTGACGATTTATGGTACGACACCTTGAAGCAAGAAGTAATCGTAGTAGACTACAAGTCTCAGGCAAACAGATATCCCGTCACCCAGGAATATTATCTGTCAAACGTTCACCATGAAAGTTACAAAATCCAACTAGACGTATATGGGTACCTCTTATCTAATATGGGTCTTTCAGTCTCAAACTTAGGTTTTTTTTACGTTTGCAATGCAAATAGAAATGCCGACTCATTTGATGGCCAAATGTTATTTGAGGAAACTCTTGTACCTTATCGATTGGACCTCAGTTGGATTGAAAAAGCCGTAAAAGATATGAACGATGTATTAAATAGCGAACAGTTACCTGATATAAACATCCATTGCGAGAATTGTGCGTATGCAAGAGAACGTGCCCTTATAGAGGGCAACAGGCTTATCTAAAGACCAAGTTAACCCTCTAATATTAGAGGGTTAACTTGACTGGTAATCCCAATACAGCAGACCTATACGCAGCTTCCAAAAATTCCACAACACGGGCTGCGGATCTTCCCGGAGCGGGATTTTCCCCCATTCCCAGCAGTAAATCTACCAAGGTACGAGAAGGTATATGTTCGGGATATATTTCATCATCTGACAGTTCCGATAAGCTTTCCACACGACCGTCTTTGTAAATAATTTCTGCCTTGCCATGGATCATATCCTGTCTTATCTGACCTTCTGTTCCATAATATCTAAATTCTTGATTTTCATCTTGACCACTACCAACATTCCCAGTACCAGCCATGGTACCTACCGCCCCATTATTTAATTTGTATGAAATAGCGTTGACTAAATCAACCTGGAGATCAAATTTCTCCATATACGCAAAGATCTCAGTAGCGTAAAGGTCAGTGATCCAGAACACCATACCCATTGCATGTGATAATTGGGTCTGCCCCTGACCTCCCCCAGCAATTCTCGGATCCGAATATGTCCTCATATCCGGGTGCTTGAAGGAAGGTCCCACAGCATTTTTATGGCTGTTTTGTTCATTTCGATAAAGAGATTCAACTGAAGATGCAAAAAGACCAGCAATATGCCTGATCTCTCCTATATGTCCAGATCTGACTACCTCTCTAATCCGACGAGCGTGACGGGTAAATTGAAAAGTAGTACCAACCATAAGATGAAGATTTCGTTCCTCCGCAATTTTAACCAAATCCCACGCATGTTTGGATTCAAGGGTCATAGGTTTTTCTATGAGTACACTAACCTCAGCATTAAGAGCATTTCTCGCTATTTCATAATGATGAACATGTGGAACTGCTATTACCACGCCATCAACCAGATCAAGCATATCCTTGTAATTTTCATAGGTGTGTTCGATGCCGTAATAAGAAGAAACCGCTTTCAATTTATATTTATCAACATCTGATATAGCAACTAATTCTGCTCGATCACATTTGATCAGGCTAGGAATATGATGTTGAGTAGCCCAGGATCCTGTTCCTATAACTCCCATCCTTATTTTTTTCATTTGCTATCCTTTACGTGGAGTCTTATATCCAAGATATTACTAGAAAAAACCAGACTAAAATCGAGTGGGAGAGAGGAAATCGACATCCATATCCGGGATCTGGTCAGTAGCGAAATCGGCGAGTATCTCACCCAAACCTATACTCATTTTAAATCCGTGACCCGACAAGCCACAAACGTAACTAACTTGAGGATATCTTGGATCTCTTCCAACGATGAAATTCCCATCCGGGGTTCGGGTATACATACACACAGCGTGATCAGACAATTTCGCCGTATCTATATTAGGTAGATACGCTTGGATAAAATGATCTATTTTTATCTTATCTTTAGGATCTAGAGTACGATCTAATTCCATCAAGTCAGAAACTGGGTCTCCTCCGGTATGTTCTGCAACTTTCACACCTAAATCGTTAATAGACGGAAATCCATAAAATTGGCCCTCATGAGTATCAAAAATAAATGTAGGAAAACCGGATTCAACATCGTAAAAGTCATTCCCGTGGTACCAAAATAAAGGCTTTCTTACGACTGACATCTGTGTTGATAAATGTGGTAACAAATCCCCAGACCATGACCCTGCGGTAATAACTAATTTGTCCGCCCACTTGGACCCTTCACTAGTCTGGACCACAACGCCATCCCCCTCAGGTTTCCAACCATAAACAGAAACACCAGATATTAACCTCGCACGAGCTCGAGTAGCGAGCTTTAACTGGGTTTTAATGCACTCTTCCACACGCAAAAACCCAGCCTTGTTTTCAAATATCCCTTCCATATTATCTGGAATATTCAGGCCAGGATATATGTCCATAATGTCATGATTATTTAAATTCTGTATGGGGAGGTTATGAAGGTCTGCGGATAACTTCACTCCTTTCAATATGCCTTGATCCGGTAGCCCGATTTGTATTAGACCTGTCTCTCTGTATAGATCTTGTTCGCTATCATTTTCCAAAGCCTTCCACATTTCATAAGATCGTAAAAGAATAGGTACATAATTAGGATGCTCGTGATAAGCCAGTCTGATGATTCGTGTTTGCCCATGAGACGATCCTTTATCATGTCCCGGTTCAAACCTATCTAGTCCTAAGGTATCAACACCTCTGCGAGCCAAATGCCACATCGCCGAGCTACCAACCGCTCCAGTTCCAATTACTATAACTTCGGCTGTTTCCATATGATCTAAATGATAGCCACGATAATGCTACATAATGTTCCTTAATCTAATGTTGGCCGCTTTTGCTTTTCGCTCCAACTTTCCCAATGAGTCACATCTTCGACCAATTGCCTTTTCGGCCTACCCCATTTGCCACGTACAGGATATCCAAGAGGTATGAGTGCCATCGTTGTGAAATCCTTTGGAATATCTAGTAAATTTTTGACATCAGCTTCATAGCCTGAATAGAGCGTTGTCAATGTAGATCCTATCCCATATGCACGAGCTGCAAGCATGAGATTCTGAACAGCACCATATATGCTAGCCCCCAAGCGTGGATTATTCGATGCTGAAGATCTCAAAACTGCAAATATCCATACCGGTGCATCCTGAATGTGATTTGCCAAGTGTTCAGCACTCTGAAAATTCTTCTTGCCCAAGGTGTCATTTGAATCCGTCCCATGCAATATTTCAGATTTCCTAACACCATATGCCTTATTCCATCCTTCAAGATACCACTGAGATATCCTATTTTTAATCTCTTGATCTCTAACGATTAGCCATCCCCAACCCTGATTATTACCGCCGGAAGGTCCTCTTATAGCGGTATCCAAAATGTTCCATAAAACAGTTTCTGGTATTGGGTCTGACGACAAGTAACGCCTAGCAGGGGTTGAATTCAATCCTTCTAACAAAGTCAATCCTTCAATTGGGGTATCAAACATCTCGAACTCCTGTTCAAATAATTGATTACACTGCTACATTAGGGATTTCTAGTTCAGAATCCGTTATCCGAAATATTATTAACAGCTACCAACCTACTGCAGCTCCGTCTTTTCTGGGTTCCGATCCTCCCATTAATGATCCGTTGTGTGGATCACGACTTATAATCTGACCTCCCCCGAACATAGTCCTATCATAACCTTCAGCAACCATTACGGTGTGACCAAGCCTCTTCAATCCAGAAACAACACTTTCATCCAAATCTTCCTCAACCCAAACAATCTCATTATCTTTTACATCAACACTAAATCTCAATGCATCCAATGCCTGTTGGGGTGTCATCCCAAAATCAACCATATTGGATATGATTTGAAGATGGCCCTGTGGTTGCTGGAACCCGCCCATAACCCCAAAACTCAACCATAATTCCCCATCTCGTGTAGCCATTCCAGGAATAATTGTCTGGTAAGGACGTTTACCGCCTTGCAAATAATTCGGATGATTGGGATCAAGTGAAAATAACGCACCCCTATTTTGTAAGGCTATTCCTGTATCTGGAACAACTAAACCTGTTCCAAAACCTTGATAAAGGCTATTAATGAATGAACACGCATTTCCCTCTCGATCCACAACAGTTAAATACACTGTATCGCTATTAGGAATGGGTTGACCGTAAGAAACAGTTTTTATGGATTTTTCTTTGTTAATCAGATTTCGACGAGCATTAGCATATTCTTTCGACAACATTCCTTCAATTGGAACATCTGAGACTCTAGGATCAGCAACATATTGCAGCGCATCAGCATATCCTAATCTCATAGCCTCAACGAGATAATGATAACGATCCACGGACTGGGAACCCATTGAAGCAACATCAAACCCTTCTGCTATGTTCAAAGCCATCAATGCTGCGATTCCTTGCCCATTGGGTGGGCATTCCCACACAGTTACCCCTCTATAATCAGTGCTAATGGGGACATCACAATCTGATCTATGCTCAGCAAGATCTTGTTCTGTTATCCATCCTCCCTCATCTTGTACGAAACGAGATATTTTCTTGCCTATGTCACCTTTATAAAATGCCTCGGCTCCACCCTCTGCAATTTGCGACAGAGAATTTGCCAAAGTCTTCAACGACACAATATCTCCATGCCTTGGTGCTGAACCTCCAGGTAACAGTTCACTACCAGAGGGCCTATAACTAAGCTTCGCAACAGAAGATTGCCATGCATCTGAAATCACGTCACTAACACCAAACCCTTCTTGCGCGTATTTAATCGGATCTCTAAGAACTTGATTCATTCCCATCGTCCCGTATAAATCCAAACACATTTGCCATCCACTCACCGTGCCTGGAACGCTAACGGCCAAAGCTGAATCAGGTCCTTCAGTGGGAATTGAGGAATAACCCTTTTTCAAAACATATTCTGGATCAGCTTCAATCCCAGAACGTCCACTCCCATTCACTGCAACCACCTTTTTACTGTCTGCTATCCACACTAAAGCAAACATGTCACCACCGAT
>CAZUHE010000004.1:0-16582 GCA_964620395.1 uncultured Dehalococcoidia bacterium | reverse complement strand
AAAAACAATCCTTCATTATCATCATCTGCGAAAATATGGAAGCCGAATCTTTTACCTTCTGCCCTGCTTCGTTCAATGACAATTTCAATTTCAAATGAGTCACCTGGTAAATCCGCGATTTTTTGTGTCCCACGGACTGTTTTATCATCCAAAATATCTGTTTCTGCACTGGGATTAACAGTGTAAACAATGTCTTTATAAGCAACTCGATCGTATCTAAGGGAAGTCAATTCTTGAAGAGGTTCTATCCTTAAAGCCCCATCTTCATGGAGACTTAATTCTCTAGGCAAAGATTGAACTGTTTTTAAATTAACGTCGGGATGTATTGTGGCAAGCCAAGCCCACATTACACGACGTCCATCCGGGGTTAACACGCTTTCAGGAGCAAAAAAGTCTCTATACTCAGGGTTTTCCAAGGATTGTTCAGGTCTTCTCCAATTCATTCGCCCATGGCTTTCTGGAACAAATTGTTCCGCCTCTTCATCCCAGTCACCAATGTAATACCTACATCCCATAAAATGGCTAATGTTGAGCAACATCCATTTACCAAAAAAAGGGAACATGTTTGCACAGGAAAGATCTTCCCCGATAGCTACCCCCGAAAAACCATTCTTCATAAGTGGACCTACATATTCCCAATCAACAAGGTTTTTCGATTTGCACATCTGTACATCATCTGATGCTGAATAAGCGTAATATGTTTCTCCCACAGTAAAAAGATCTGGATCTCCGACTAACCTCATGTCCTTACCATCCGGCCCACCTTTAGGTAACACAGGGTAAGGTTTATTCCATACATCCAAATTATCATCCTCGGCAGTAACAATGAATGTTTGTCGAGGATCAGACACTCCACAATATATTCCAGCGGCTTTACCTTCCTTGGTAATGAATCCTGTACCACTGAACATACCGTGACCGGTAAAAGATGGTTGCAATTTTGTCTTCTGCCAAGTCCAATTAATCATGTCGGGGCTCGTTACGTGAACAAATGAAAATGATTCACCTTCAGGAGCGTGGGGGACCTGGGGCCCACACCATCGATGTTTCAAAATGTAATGCAAATGATACGTTCCATTCACGTAATATGCCAAATTAGGATCACCTGGCCGGCTGTCTCCTCCGGGGTGCATCAAATGGTAATTTAGCATCATTTCATCAGAAAGTGATTCCTCGCTCAAAACATTACCTCTCTTCCAATTTCATTATTTCAATTAAGCTCATTTTAACTAACCCTAAAAAAATTAAAAGCACCAAAAACATTCGTGTCCACAAAAAGGTAAGATGGTCATGTTTATAGATACTCATCATAAAGGACGTAACTCAGACATGTTAGGAACTCAACCAAATATATTAGTTTTTGGCGCACACGCAGCAGATTATTGTTTCCGTTCTGGAGGTACAATTTTGCGTTATTTGGATAATGGGTCACGTGTGAGAGTGGTAAGTGCAACATTTGGCGAAAAAGGAGAATCCGCACCTCAGTGGGCAACTGCTGAAGCGACTCTAGAGTCAGTAAAAGGCATCCGGCGTGCGGAAGCCGAAAAAGCTGCATCTATATTAGGAGTCGAAATCAAATTTCTTGATCTAGGAGATAATCCTTTATTTATTGACAATGAACGAATGGATTTATACGTAGAGGAAATATGCGATTTTCTCCCAGACATAATCCTAACTCACTGGACATATGAACCCACAAATCAAGACCATCAGATCGTTGGCGAAGCAGCAATAAGAGCAGTTGGGTTGGCACGAGCAAAACTTGTTCAGGATAACCAGATTTTTAAAAGACCAAGGATATTCTTGTTTGAACCTGATATTTTGAGCCAACCTATCCTGAATTTCGTTCCTGACACATACATAGATTTCACTCCCTATGCGGAACAAAAATTTGCCGCACTATCTGCTTATCTCCCTAGTCAACCCGGAATAAATGAAAGATGGCCAGAAAGAGGAAAACTAAGAGGCCTTGAAGCATCGAATCTAGGAGGTCTGAAAGATTGTAAATACGCGGAGGCCTTCAAAAGATTTCAACCATATGCTGGTGACCTTTTTGTATAGAAGCCGTCATAGTGACGAGGCACTGATTTCATACCATGATGCCCAAGTCTCGCCCGCACCCAATTCTATAAGTCCTGGGTCACGATCACTGTTATAGTTGGCTAAATTCAAAGCATTGGGGATACAGGTATGTGGTTCCAGGGAAACTGTTGGGGCTTCTGCAGGAGTAAACAAAACCATAGACGTAAAGTCAGGACTTACTGTTATATCAGCTTTCACTTGGTTCACGGGATCAACGACACTAGCCATAACTGAATGGCCTTGAATATAATCACGCTGAAAAGTGTAATTTCGTGAGGGCCCATCCGATAACTGAACCGTGTGTGGGATCTCATCTAATGATAAAAATCTTCTGGGCCACATGTCCGAACTAATGGGACTCACGGTGGGTTGAGTGTCCAAAAACCCTTCCCACAAATAGTCCGCTTTAATACCTACTAAGCATTCGCCAAAAGAACCTGAAGGCCCGAAAGGAACTTTAAAATACGGATGAAACCCTATACCAAAAGGCATAGTTTCGCCATCGAGGTTCTCAATTTTCACATCCGTTCGCAACTTTCCTTTTTTTAGAGACACCCTGCAATCAATATTAAAGTTAAATGGCCATTCAACTTGAGAAATATTTGAAAGATCGGTTCCAATACGTAAAAGAATCCAAACCTCCCCACATTTACTTACCCCCGACTCAATTACTTCCCATCCCCTCCGCCTTATCAACCCGTGAATCGCATTCCCTGTTGTCGGGTCCTTAGGAAGAGTAATTTGACGACCTTTATACACAAATTGGTCGTTACTCACCCTGCCTGGATATGGAAATAGAACTCCGTTACCCCATCTAGTTGGAAGATCAATCAATGTTTCTAAAGTTGGAGGAGCAGCTATTAATTCAACCCATTGTCCATTAATAAATTTAGTGAAACTCACAATATTGCCACCAAGAAGAGGTACTAGTTCAACCTTGGATTGAGTCTTCTGATCATAGAGTACAAATACTTGATATCCCTCTCGTACCACTCGATCTATTGCAGAAGGCATACATTCACCTCAGAAAGCGCTATTTTTCTTGAACAAATTGACGCCAACTGTAAATGGGCCTATATCCTAAAATCTTTTTAGCTTTTGCACACGTTATAGGTCCTTGAGTGTCAGTCAATTCTGAGGCAACCAATTCGCTACCAGGAAACATTTTAGGAAAAGCAATTGATAATGGATCCCAACTTAAAGCGTCGTCAGCAGCGATGAAAAACCTATCATGCTCAATGTTATTTTCTCTCAATGCTAGTAAGACAGCACTAGCATAATCTCTAGCATCCACGTAGGCCATTATTCCACCTGTGGGATTATTCAAAGCATTCGGCAGTTTTTTGATATAGTCAGACGGTTCAAAAACGGTTGTTGGTCGCAAGGATATTGTGACGATTCCACTGCGTCGAGTAGCTGCAAGCAGAATATCCTCACACAGGGCTTTTGATAACCCATAAGAATCCTGAGGACGAAGAGGATGAAGCTCATCCATGGGCATGTAATCCGGAATCATATCTTTAAATCTAAACGCAAAACCAAGAGCAGAACCACTACCGCTATAAATTATCTTCTTAACACCGGCCTTAACAGCCGCTTCTACAACGTTGAAGGTTGTCATAATATTGTTTTCAAAAACAACCTTCGGCTCACGTCCTATTGGGTTTGGAATAGCAGCCAAGTGAACAATAGCATCAACATTTTTTAAAGCAGCAATTATTTGATCAGATTCATAGAGATTCATTAATTGAAATGAGGAATTTAACTTATCAGAACTCACGGGGTCTCTGCGATCAACCACCAACACCTCATAGTGAGATTCCAATTCTTTGACAACCCAGCGCCCCAATTTACCAAGACCACCTGTCACTAAAATTTTTCTCATGGTATTAAAAAGAGTTCCATTTCACTCTCACTGAAAAAGCATGTAAAAAAATGTGGCGGGAGCGCGAGGGGGTCGAACCCACCGTGCCAGTCGAAGGACTACCACCAACAGATTTGAAGTCCGCGGAGACCACCGGGCCTCATCCGCTCCCATTAGAAAAAATGATTTCTCTCAACTTGCAATAATTAATTGGAAAGGTTAGCTAACGCCTCATCAATCTTTTTCTGTATTACTTGCTTTGGAACCGCACCTACAACCTGATCAACTGGTTTCCCATCACTGAATATCAAGAGGGCTGGGATACCTCTTATGCCCAGGGATCCAGCAATTTTGTGATTATTATCAATATCCAGCTTACCAACCTTAATACGTCCATCATATTCGTCTGCGATCTGCTGAACGGCTGGAGCTATCATTTTGCAAGGTTGGCACCAATCAGCCCAAAAATCCACCAATACAGGAAGATCAGAATCTAGCACCTGTTCTTGAAAATTGTCATCCGTTATCTCAATTGGTTCTGACATGCGTCACTCCTAAAATTTTCCGTAGTCTACAAAATTAGCTGGGCCATATTCAACGTCTTCCCAAAACAAAGTACCTAGTTAAGTAACCTAACGTATACCGAAGACTATAGAGCCTCCTATTTGTTTTTAACATCCATTCCCTTGTAGTAGTCTATATAATCTACTGGCACGTATTCAACATCGTCCCAAAACAAAGTACCTATTATAGTGCCTTTAGGTATGTCGAAGACTATGGAGCCCCCTATTTGTCTTTGTCGTGGAAGATCAGTTTCCCCCCAAAAAATAGGGGCTATATTCATTACATTTTTCGATTCTTCTAAATTACCCTCATACAGTTTTGATTTTTCCCGGGGATTAACAGCCCCATATCTCTTGGCCCTTCGATCTCCAAGTTGAACACCTTCTTCATCTACAACGAAAGGAATCACTGTACTAGTACGATTAACCACAGTAACTTCCACCACAACCAATTGCCTGTTTGAAGCTCCAGGCACCAAAATTTTTGTTTCTCCTTCTTCATTGACGAAAAAGGCTTTATCAACCACCTGAGGTTTTTCCGAATGAATTTCCATAGTTCTTCCCACAGATCCAAACGCCGCACGATTTGCATCCTCACCACAACTTACTTGAATCAGCAGGATCATCAGTAAGGTAATTAAAATAATCAATTTGTTAATTGATGATAAAGAAAATGTCATAACTGCTTTTTCACCATTCTTAAATTTTTGCATTATTAATCCGAAAATGACATTGATGGCATTGCCCTGAGCTTATTAACCAGGTTTGGTAACACATCTAAGAGATAATCTATATCTTCTTCAGAATTATCTCTACCCAATGTTATTCTAAGAGTTCCTTGAGCTTCTTCGGCAGATCGACCAATGGCTAATAGTACATGGGAAGGCTCAACAGAAGCCGAAGAACAAGCGCTGCCACTAGAAGCGCAAATCCCCGCAAAATCCAAACCCATTAACACAGGTTCTCCTTCCACACCTTTAAATGACACGCTTACATTATTATCTAATCTATTTATGGGATGACCATTAAATACCAGATTTTCAACAGAATTAGAGAGCTCTGTAACTACCCTATCCCTCATTTTCGAAATCCGTAATGACTCGTGCTTCCTATCTGTATGTGTAAGTTTCAAAGCGTGAGCCATGCCAACAATACCAGGAACATTTTCTGTTCCAGACCTACGTTGTCTCTCCTGACCACCTCCAGCCAACAAAGATTCGAAAGGGGTACCTCTTTTAACATACAAAGCCCCAACTCCTCGGGGGCCATAAAATTTGTGGGCGGACATACTAAGCATATCCACTCCCAATTCAGTAACATCAATGTCAACGTGACCTACGGCTTGTACGGCATCTGTATGGAACACTATAGTTTTCGACAACTCATTGGCTTTGTTCTTCACGGTACGGACCATATCTTTTATAGGTTGGATAGTGCCTATTTCGTTATTGGCATACATGATGCTAACAAGTATCGTATTTTCAGTTATAGAATTTTCGAGATCTTCTATACGCACTTGACCATTATGATCAACAGGTAAATACGTAACGTCGAATCCAAATTGTTCCATCTGTTGGCATGTATGCAAGACAGCATGATGCTCAACCATAGATGTGATGATGTGATTACCCAGATGTTTCATTGCGAATGAAACACCCTTTATTGCTGTGTTATCCGACTCTGTCCCTCCACTTGTAAATACGATCTCACTAGACCTTGATCCTAGGATTTGCGATATGGTTTTTCTGGCAGAGTCAACCGCATTTCGTGCATCCTGAGCTAGGGTATATATACTGGATGGATTCCCAAAATTCGTCGTCATGTAAGGCAACATGGTATTTACAACTTCCTGCCTCGTTGGCGTAGTAGCCGCATAATCCATATATATAAGTTTCTCTAATTCATCAGTCATGATGTGGCTGACCATTAACCTTTATTTTGAACACAATGAGGGAGTCAATATTAGCATGGTATTGGTGTTCATTCTTTCGGAACTGTGCAATAACCAATCGATTTGTATATCAATTTGGCTGCAACATGTGATGAATATTCAGGCCCAAGATTCGGAGATAATTCTACAAAATCCATTCCCACAATCGTCTTGGAAGAACAAATACGCCTTAACAGATTTGTAACCCCAACCCACGAAAGACCACCTGGTTCAGGAGCCCCCGTAGCTGGAATGACAGATGGATCAAAAACGTCAAAATCGAAGGACACATATACATTTTGCGTCAACTCCTCGCAAATCTTATCTATCTCAGCCAAGGTATAGAACCCTATTTGTGGACATAAATATTTCGATATGTTTTCCTTTTCGAAAAAATTATATTCAAGTTCACTTGCGCTCCTTAACCCTACATGAATTATTCGTGCATTCTCGTAAATTCTTCTAGCTGCGGTCGCATGTCCAAAACGTCCTCCCATAAAACTGTCCCTCATATCGGCATGAGCATCCAAGTACAAAACCGTGACATCTTCCCAAACATCTTTCGCTGCCTTGGTTGATCCAACAGATATTGTGTGTTCACCACCAATCAGTATTGGCAATTTACCAAGATTAATAGCTATACTGGTAACTTTTTCAACACGCGCGACCATAGCCTCTGGACTGTTAATATCACTTTCGATTTCAGGTAATGTACATATACCAATCTTCGAAATATCATGACTTAGTTCAATATCAAAATCCTCTAAATCTTTGGAAGCTTCAATAACAGTTTTGGGTGCGAATCTGGTTCCAGCACTTATCGATTCAGTCGCCTCATATGGAACAGGTATAATCCATACTTTGCAGGCATTTGCATTAGCCTCCGATGGCGGAGTGTTAAGAAAAGTGGGCCATGTCATCGGGATACCTTCAAACAATTTTTCGAAATTAAGGTTACCTCCGTCATTCATGAGAGACATCCAGAATATCAATTCTTTCCTGAATAACACCCGTTTTCGCTTGCTCTATGGTGAGATATTCCACACCTCTTGAAATAACCTGATGTTGAATTTCATTTATACGAAACTGCTTCTTGACTATCTCTAAAGAGACCTCCACATCGAATTGTTTGCAGGAAAAGATATCGACATTTACAAATCGTTTTTCTGGAAAAGTGTGGACGCTTATATGGCTCTCAGCAATCAAAACAAATCCAGAAAGGCCCCAGTCTTCAATTTTAGCTCCATGGTATTCTTTGACCTGGGGCTCAGAAATAGCGTTCATATCAATAATGGATGGGAATGTGCTCAGAAAATCCGTCAAATCCCCTATATTAGACAATGCACTTTGACTGCAATAATAGCCATCGATTATTAAATGCAATTTATTTTCAAGTCCCTTGAAATGTTTCCCAGCTCACTGTGAGCACTTTTAATATTATTTACTAATAATACCTTTTTACATTGATCATCTAGGCTTCTTGTTTTAAAATTCACAGGTTATAGATGATCATTGTGATCCACACTAGGTATAACTATAGTGTCCACAGACAAGGAACATAATTGATAGTAGTAGAAGACATAACCAAATATTACAACGATTTTCCCGCGGTTACGGGGATCACTTTTAGTGTCGAACAGGGGGAAATACTTGGATTTCTGGGACCAAACGGCGCAGGGAAATCCACCACTATGAAGATGCTTACCGGTTTCATGCCACCAACTAGTGGCAGTATTGAAATCGCGGGGTACGACATTGTAGAAGAATCTCTCAACGCCCGCCGTCACATTGGGTATCTGCCGGAAACAGTACCGTTATATCAAGACATGTCCGTTGATGACTATCTAAATTTTATGGGTACGATCAGAGGTCTGAACTCTGAACAGGTCAACAAAAGAACGAGCGAAGTTGTTGAAGTATGTAGACTCAATGAATACACGAACACTATTATCGGAAAGTTGTCTAAAGGGTTTCGCCAGCGTGTAGGTATAGCACAAGCCATCCTACATGAACCTGACGTCCTAGTTCTCGATGAACCAACCATCGGGATAGACCCGATACAGGTTGTTGAAACTCGACAACTAATAAAAGATCTAGGAGAAGACCATACTCTTATACTCAGTTCACACATACTGCCTGAAGTCAGCATGATATGTGACAGGGTGATAATAATTCATGAGGGTCAGATAGTCGCCGTTGATAATCCAACCAATTTAGGAACGAATCTGTCTGGTGTAGAAAGAGTGGAAATGGAAGTCAAAGGTCCGAACCGGGAGATATTGCCAGTACTTGAGAGTGTATCCGAGGTAGAAGAAGTGGAAAGAATACCTGTCTCAGGCGGGGCATACCATCGATATCATATTACAGTTACACTTGGAGAGGATATCAGATCCAAACTTGCTTCCACAGTTTTAGACAATGATTGGGAACTACTTAAAATACAATCCCTCGGCATGACGTTAGAAGAAATATTCCTTAGGTTAACTATTGAGGAAGAACGGTTACAGCCAGTTGTTGATGGTGATGATTAATGATTAGAAATTTGATGGCTGTTACCAGAAGGGAGACAAAGGCATATTTCACTATGCCGTCGGCATATGTGGTTGGAGCAATGTTTTTGATCCTAACCGGAGTTTTTTTTGTTTTCGACATCGATCAACCATTTGCGGAAGCTGGTGTTAGAGGTCTAATCGACTGGGCAAGCTTCTTTCTAATATTCTTGGCACCACTGCTAACCATGAGGTTGTTGGCCGAAGAACAAAAACTAGGAACATTAGAACTTCTACTGACATCACCGGTTCGGGAATGGGAAGTGGTACTAGGAAAATATATTGCTAGCCTGATAATGCTTTTAGCTATTTTGGCAGTGACTAGCTACTACGTAATATTGATGTATATCTTTGGAACACCAGACTCAGGACCAGTTTTAAGCGCATATATGGGTTTGATTCTATATGGGGCCGCTGCCCTTTCAATAGGATTGTTAGGGTCTTCTCTATCAAGCAACCAAATAGTAGCTGCCGTAGTTGGAACAGCGGTGTTATTGTTCTTCTCATTTATAAATAGGGTTTCCGCCGTAATTGAAGGTGCACCTGCTAGTTTCTTAGATGCATTATCGATGGAAAGTAGATTAGCAGACTTTACTAGAGGAATAATTGACACTAGTCACGTGATTTACTTTGTGAGCTTAATTGCAATATTTGTATTTATTACCATAAGAGCCTTGGAAACAAGAAGGTGGCGATAAGTGTCTCTTCAACCTGATATGAACGAAGAATCATACAAAAGCTTGATAATCTCATCCTTTAGTTCCACCGGGTTCTGGAGTGTGATATTAAGCGTATCGGGTATTATGGCGATCATAATAGGAGGAGCCGTAAATCTCGCATTTGAAGATATGTCCAGCATTTCCCTATGGGTTCTTTTAGCTGGGGCTTTATCTCTTTTTGTTTCAATAATTCTCTCCCCAAGGGCGATAGCAATATTTTTAGTCGGTAGACGAGGGAGATACGGAACGAATGTAGCGATCATGACGATAGCCTTTTTTATAATCATTTTGGTAATAAACTATTTTCTTTATCAAAATCCAAATAGAATAGATGTAACCGCAACAAGGATCTTCAGCCTGTCCTCTCAAACACTGAAAATTTTAGACACTTTGCCCTCTGATGTGACAGCGAACGCTTTTTTTGCAGTTAATGCCAATGATAATGCGAGACAACAAACTGAAGACCTTCTTAACGAATTCAAAAGACGATCTGATAAATTCAGCTATCGTTTCATCGATCCAGAATTAGACAGAGCCCAGGCAATTAGATATAACGTTACAAATTTCCCCACTGTCGTGTTTGAGGAGAACACTACCGGTAAGCTACAGCACATCGACGAATTCACAGAACAAGAATTTGTTACTGGCATACTAGTTTCAACTGGAGTAGAGCAAAAAAAGATCTACTACCTTACCGGACATGGTGAAGCCTCATATACCCGAGACCCCATGTTGCAAGAAGTGGAAGATAGTGGCTTAGACTACGCCATTGAGGGAATGGAAAGAGATAATTATCGGGTCGAGGCTCTAAATCTAATACAAACAGGAACCATCCCGAACGATACAGCAGTTCTGGTAATAGCAGGTCCTGAAAAAGACCTTTCAGATGAAGAGTTCGCCGCCATCAATGAATACGTGATAAATGGTGGCCGCATCCTTGCATTATTTGACCCCAATGTTGGAGAAAACTTCAATCTTTTGCTGGTGCAATTTGGTTTCACTATTAGTCAAAAGAAAATATCTGACGCTGTTAGCAACGTGGCAGGTCAGATGCTAACTCCAATGTTGCAAAAAGCAAATGGGCAGTTCTCAACAAGTAACCAGATCGGTGTTGGCATCGCTGATCAAGTAGCTGTCAGCTTCTTTCCTGAAGCCGGTGCCATCATACAAATGGCAGATCCGGCAGATATGCCACCACATATTCAATTCGACACCTTTGGTATAACAACGCCAGTGAGCTGGCTTGAAGACGATCCAGAAAATCCGGAGTTTTCGACAGGTGAGCGCATGGGTCCATTTGCAGTTGCAGGAGTCATTGAAGCTAGCGGACATATAGCAGAATCTCCCGCCATAGCAGCTGGTCGTATACCATCGAGAACGGTAGTGTTTGGGGACTCAGATTTCGTAACAAATAAGTATTTTAATAGTAGCGATAACTCAGATTTATTTTTAAACTCAGTTAATTGGCTGGCCGATGACTATGAACTTATTTCCATTAGGCCAAAATTAATTGCTTACAGAGAACTCGTAGTAAACAGTCGTGAAAGAGATTTCATCAAGTGGTCAAGCTGGGTCTTCCCCCCGGCACTTATGATAATTCTCGGAGTTTTCGTGTGGTGGCGCAGAAGATAGGAGCCCCTTTACCTTGAGCTTCAAAATAACCATTTTATTAATAATATTAGCTGTTATAGCCGGCGTTGTTTACTTTGTAAATCCTTTTGCAAAAGAAGAGGACAAGGCTCCTGCTTCTCCATGGTTCTACCAAGTATCAACTGATGATATGAGGGGAATATCGGTGACCCATTTTGGGGAAACCGAATCGTTCGTAGAAGTTCCTTCAGGTGCTTGGGTATTCGAATCTAATGGTATAACTCCCGACCATAACAGATGGGCTGGGGTCAGTTTTCTGTTGGGAGGTCCACAAACGAGGCGCGATCTCAGTGAAACTAGAATATTGATAGAAGATCCCGCTGAATACGGTCTAGATAACCCTCATACTATTGTTAGAATCACTTTAACCTTCGACCGAACTCTTGAATTCCGATTAGGGGATACTACGACGGACGGAAGACACCACTACGGTCAGATTACAGGATTTCCTCAATTATTTTTAATAGTATCAGCATGGGGAGATGTGTTATCTCGATTAATTGAAGAACCGCCCATACCTCGATGGTATGTACAAAGAGATATAGATAGCATTGTTGAATTAAATGTGTATCCAGCATCTGATAACCCTTCCGAAGATGATTCTCTACTAGAGTTTGAAAAGTCTGATGATGGAATATGGAAAGTCCGAGATCATCTAATAGAAGAGGAAGGGCGAGATGTGGACCTGTCAAGATGGAATGATGTATTACCTCTGCTAAGTAGACCTGAAGGGGTGTCAGTGCATGTTCATCGGGTTGATGACAATGACTATACCGAATGGGGAATAAGTGAAAAATCGGCCGGAATAGAAATCCGATTTGAGGGGATGACTGAAAGAGGTACGCTGTTCACTGATGGTATGTTAATCAGCATCGGGGACAAAAGCCCAGATGGAATGGGCTATTACGCTAAATCCAACGAAGATGGGTATCATCACCCAGTACTACTTATCCCGTCCGAATGGGTTGAGACACTGCAAGGATTATACGATAACGTCCCTTACGCAATTCAATAGAGTACCTTGTTAAGATTGTGGCCCCTGAGGTGAAATATTGGATCCAAATAGTTCTGTTACAAAATATGTAGAAATTATTGCGATAGGCACAGAACTACTCATGGGAGAGCTCATAGATTCAAATTCTGCATTTATAGCCTCTGAGTTACCCAAACTTGGGCTAACACTAAGAAGCGTTACCAAAATTGGTGATGAACTGACTGAAATAGAGCGGTGTATATCCGAGTCACTGTCTAGATCTGATATTGTGATAACTACAGGGGGATTAGGCCCAACTTCTGATGACCTAACTCGAGAATCCATTGCATCTTATTGCGACGAGACAATGGACATTAATGAAACCTTGCTAGAGGAATTAAAACGTAGGTTTGTAGAAAGAGGGCAAGACATGCCCGAAACAAACCTAAAACAGGCAACGTTAATCAAATCTGCATCCCCTATTCCAAATCCCAATGGAACAGCTCCCGGATGGTTCACCGAGAAAAACAAAAAAATCATCATTGCTTTACCTGGTCCGTCTCTGGAACTATCCACTATGTGGAACGACACAGTTAAATCCAAACTAAAGTATCTCGCACCCGATATCCACATCATTACAAGGAATATAAAAACACATGGTATTTCTGAAGGAGAATTAGACGGATTATTAACAGATCTATTAAATAGTCAAAACCCATATCTTGGAATATATTCCAAGAAAGATGGAATCCATCTTCGTATAATCGCCAAATCCATGCAAAGTAACGGTGCAAAAACTCTCGCTCGCTCTGTGGAAAAGCAAATACTGCACCGTGTCGGATCTTCAGTGTGGGGATTTGACGCCGACACACCTCATCAGGTAGCTGTCAATGAACTCCAGATAAAGGATCTCAAACTCAGAATCGAGGAATCTTTCACCTCAGGAATAATAAGTAACAACATCTTGTCAGTGAAGGATGGACATAAGGTGTTCAATGGCTCAAAGATAATTCTCCGGAATGAATGCGAGAATGACAACTTTAAGCTAAACAATGACGAGATTCTTTTGCAAACATCACATCTTGAAACCAACTCCAATACAAATACATCAGGTGCTGTTGGATTTACAATTCGTAACTCACGCCAATCCACTATCTCACATGAAAATTACCGTGATGACAGCCAAAGAATGAAGGAACGGGCCGCCAGCAATGCTTTAATATCGCTTATATCCTTCATAAGAACACATTATTAATCACAGAGTCTTACTACCAAAGGTATCAAACATGCTGGACAACCAAAAACGAACGGAACTACGGCAAATTCTTTCCGGAAAAGAATGTATACATCCAGGTTCCGTTTATGACACCATTTCAGCCAGAATAGCAGAAAATCTAGGATTTGAGATGGGAATGTTCGCAGGTTCGATCGCCTCAGCCGTAATCCTTGGAGCACCCGATTACATAGTGCTAACTCTCACTGAATTTGCAAATCAAGCCCGCCGTATTTGTAGAGGAACTAATCTACCCATCCTGGTAGATGCAGATCACGGTTACGGAAATGCCCTTAATGTCAAAAGAACAGTAGAAGAACTTGAAAATGCTGGAGTAGCGGCTTTAACCATTGAAGACACACTGTTGCCAAGATCATTTGGAAATGGCGCGGCAACCTTGATATCAATTGACGAAGGCATAGGAAAAATGAAATCTGCATTGTCTGGCCGCACAGATCCCGGGTTGGTCATAGCAGGGAGAACTAGTGCAGTACAAATATCCGGAACCAATGAAGCCATACTTAGAGCGCAGGCATATGAAGCAGCGGGCGTAGACGCATTGTTTTTTACCGGAATAACTACTCGCAACCAGCTGAAAGAGGTTAGTGAATCCACTCGCCTTCCAATAATGTTAGGTACTTTGTCAGAAGAATTGAATGATAGAAAATATTTGAGTTCAATGGGGGTCCGTATAGCTCTGCAGGGACATCTACCATATATGGCTGGGGTGAAAGCTGTTCACGACACGCTTAAAAAACTAAGATCTGGCCAAACACCAAAGTCCCTGAGTAAAGATAAAGAATACGACGAGATGATGAAAAAGGTCACTACAGAAGACAATTACAATAGTTGGATTTCTGAATTTATGGAATAGCTACATCAACTGCATTGTCGATATATAGAACCCGTATAACCTTATTGGTCGGGGAGACAGGATTCGAACCTGCGACCCCGTGCACCCCATGCACGTGCGCTACCAAGCTGCGCCACTCCCCGACTACAGCATCCAAGAATAACACAGGAAAATATAAGCATTCAACGAGTGACCTGAGTAACCCTTCATAGTTTGACTTAGCAAATCATGAACGTTATCGTCTTTAAAGAAAGATTTTGAATAAATCGCATTGAAAACACGAGCATGAGCACTAAATTTAAAACCCCATCAGAATTGAGAGAAATGTTCCGTTCTGGGGCAGATCCAGTTCCTACATCCGGTCTAGCACCTGGTACAGTTCAAGCTAATCTTGTGATACTACCCAAAGCATTGGCGTTTGATTTTTTGCTTTTTTGCCAGAGAAACCCCAAACCTTGTCCGCTTATAGAGGTATTAGACCCAGGCTCATACGAGGTGCGAACTGCCGCACCAGGTAGTGATATAAGGAAAGACATACCCCTGTACCGCATCTATAAACACGGGAACCTGTCGGAAGTAACTAAGTCAATAGATCATATATGGCAAGACGACTTTGTGTCATTTCTATTAGGTTGCAGTTTTTCTTTTGAAAATGCTCTCGTGCAGGATGGCATAAAACTTCCACACTTTGAAAATGGAACCAATGTGTCCATGTATACAACCAATATTCAAACAGAACCAGCCGGAGAATTCTCAGGCCCAATGGTGGTGTCAATGAGATATATACCGCGGGATAAAATCGTAAGAGCGGTACAAATAACCTCTAGATTTCCCAGCGTACATGGTTCACCTATCCACATAGGAAATCCTTCTGAAATAGGAATATTGGACCTAAGCAAACCCGATTTCGGAGACAAAACCCCAATTCAAAATGATGATGTCCCAGTATTTTGGGCATGTGGAGTCACCCCTCAGAGCATTGCCATGCATTCACAACCATCATTAATGATCACGCATGCCCCTGGGCATATGTTTATTACAGATAAACAAGATTCAGAATACTCAATTTTATAAACTCAAGATTTTGAATACTTCACTGGAAGATATCATCCTTTCAAACGATAAGAGAGGTATATCTGATCTCAGGCCTCACCTTCCCAAGGATTATTGTAAAAAAGCCGTCAATTTAATACCAACCTCCCCTGCAACAATAGCTATAACTACAGGCTTTTACATAATTAACGCAAATGCCCCAGAAACAGATGGCCCTCCGGGGGCTATCTGTATAGGCAATGCATTAGAACAAATAGGACATAGTGTGTTTTACATAACAGACAAATACACTGTACCAATTATGGAAAATTACATATCAGACAAATCCAAGATGCTGGAATTTCCAATAATGAACCTTACCGATAGTGAATCTTTTTCTAAGGATATACTCCAAGACAAATCTCCCTCATTGCTAATTTCGGTGGAAAGATGCGGAGCCTCTGAAGATGGAATATACCGGAACATGAGAGATATCGACATAAGTAGTCACACTGCAAAAATTGATACTCTTTTTGAATTACACGCAAAAAGTATCGGAATAGGAGATGGTGGTAATGAAATCGGATTAGGCAACGTATCCGGTTGGGTAAAAAAATCAGAACAATTAGTTCAATTCCCAGCCCGAACCAAGGTGACTGAACTTATATTGAGCAGTATATCTAATTGGGGTGCCTATGGACTAATTGCAGCTCTATCCATAAAGAACGGCTCCAATTTACTACCAAACACAATAGAAGAATCGGAACTGATAAAAAACATGGTGGACTCAGGTGCAGTAGACGGAGTCTCAGGAGAGACATCTTACAAAGTAGACGGATTTAATCTCGATGAATACTTATGGGCCTTAACCGAATTGAATCAAATTACCAATTTTCGACTCAATTCGCCCTAAGGCCCTTTTCATTTCTAAAAAAGTATACGATTTCAGTAGGTTATATCGTTATTCCATTTCTGGGGGCATCCGAAGTCTCTTCAACTCGTAACGAATCCATGCCCCTTCTTACTTGACCGAGTATCTCAGAAAGTTTCTCCTCCAAACCGGCGAGCACTTCCATCGAATATCGGTCAGCACC
>CAZUHE010000003.1:0-41436 GCA_964620395.1 uncultured Dehalococcoidia bacterium | reverse complement strand
CCCCGGTTAGGGCTGGACGCACTTTTAGTTATTCAGTCCCTGATGGGATGGATGTCACTGAAGGGCACTTTGTGCTGGTACCGTTTGGCCCCAAATTACTCCATGGGATTATATTTGAGATCACAGATTCTTCCCCTGTGCCTAACACCAGGGATATTAATCGCGTAATCGTTAAAGAAACGGTACTGTCATCCACAGCTATAGTTATAGCCCGCTGGATGAGTGACCATTACTTGTGTACCTTATTTCAAGCAGCTCAATTAATGCTTCCTGTGGGTTTGCATAAGAAAAACATATCCTGGATATCGGTTGATGATGCGGGTAGTAAGGCTGTTTTATCTGAATCAGAGCAAAAGATATTTAATTATGTTTCAAAAAAATCACGTGTGAATATTAATGAGCTTTTATCCCATTTCGGTAATAAATACCGCGGTTTGATAACACGGATGATAAATAAAGGTGTCTTACGTCGGACTGATTTACAACGAGAATCACTTGTAAAGGCTTTCTACAAGTCGGTCCCGCGCTTAACCGAATGTGGTGAAACATTTCTTAATGCCTCGCCACAGGTCAGCAAGGCATATAAACAAATGGAATTGCTTGAGGCCATGAAAAGTGGTCCGATTCCAGAAACTTTGGCAGATGCACGAAAGGTATATGGTTATTCCGCGGTGAAGTCACTTTTGGAAAAAGGTCTTATCGATTCGGTGGAAGTAAAAGTTGATCGTGACCCCCTTAATGGTTTGATTCATGAGTTTAAGAATTTCTCTCAACTTACTCCTGCCCAAAAAAATGTTTCTGACGCGGTGGCTCGTATGTTAAAGGATCCAGCGTTGAACCCTCGGGCACTGCTATTGCATGGTGTAACAGGTAGCGGTAAAACCGAAGTTTATATTCAGGCAGTTAGGGAGTGTATCGACCATGGAAAAAAGGCGATTATATTGGTTCCGGAAATTGCGCTCACTCCTCAGACTGTAGAGAGATTTGCGTCAAGGTTCACAGGTCAAGTTGCGATTCTTCATAGTGGCCTTGGTGATGGAGAAAGACGGGATCAATGGTGGAAGATACGGGACGGAGAATACAGTGTGGTGATTGGATCTCGCAGTGCTATTTTTGCTCCCCAACCTGATTTGGGGCTGATTGTAATTGATGAGGAGCACGAGTGGACTTATAAAAACTCTGAAGGGATGCCAAAATACCATACTAGAGATGTGGCTATGCAATTGGCAGGTTTAACGCGGGCTGCGGTTGTTTTGGGATCAGCAACCCCGGATGTAGAGACATATCTTCGAGCTAAAAGAGGTAGATACCATTTTTACAACTTATATGAAAGGCATCGTACCACTGCTATCGCTGATACCTCAAAACGATTTGGTTTGCCGAAAACTACATTAGTAAATATGCGGGACGAATTAAAAAGAGGAAATAAGGACATATTCAGTGGAGTTCTTTATACCGAATTGAAGGATACTTTGGAAAAAGGGGAACAAGCCATACTTTTTGTAAATAGGCGTGGATCTTCAAGTTATATGCAGTGTCGATCATGTGGATATGTTCCGAAATGCAGGAGCTGTGATGTTGCCTTAACTTGTCATACCCAAGATACGAAAACAATGTGTCACTATTGTGGGAAGTCAACAAAGTTATTGTCAATTTGCCCCGAATGTTCTGGGCCGAATTTTGGGAAATATGGCATTGGGACTCAGTCTATTGAAAACAGGGTAAAAACGTTGTTTCCAGAATACAATTCTGTGAGATGGGATCGTGACGCGGTTAAAACTTACAAGCAATATGAGGATATTCTTTCTCGTTTCCGCTCTGGTGAATTTCAAGTGATGATAGGTACTCAAGTCATAGCAAAGGGCCATGATCTTCCAGGAGTTACTCTTGTAGGAATCGTATCCGCGGACATAGGGTTACATCTTCCTGAAATTAGAGCCGGCGAAAGAGTTTTTCAGTTGATATGCCAGGCATCCGGTCGCGCCGGGAGAAGAGATAAGTCAGGTCAGGTTATTATCCAGACGTATCAACCTGAACACTATGCCGTTCACACCGCTTCAAATCAGAATTATGAAGCCTTCTTTGAAGAGGAAAATCGATATAGGCGTACCTATAAACATCCCCCTTATAGCAGGATTATTAAATTGATGAGGCGGGATAAAAACCCTAATGCCTGCAAAAGGGAAGCCGATAGACTTTTTAAATTACTTTATAAACAACAGGCTGTTTGGGGGTTAACTGACATAGATATCATCGGTCCCACTCCGTCGTTCCCAACTAGGGTGAGAGGGCACTATAGATGGCATATTTTACTTCGAGGCCCTGACCCAAGAAAATTATTAGATACCATTGGAATGAAACAAGTAGCCGACGATGGTCCGGGAGTTAATTTGGTATCAGATGGATGGATTGTAGACGTTGACCCAGTCTCTTTCGGATAATTTTGGGTACTAGAACTGAGTTTCTAAGTAAAGGTAACAATAAACTGAAACTAATCGTAGTTTCATATTTGTAGTCTAACAATTTTTTGTTGATTGCTATAATTTATTGAGGGCATACATAAGTTGCGGCACTTCTAAGGAAGAGGAAATATATGCAAGATTTGAAAGCTATGTTACTTAACATGAAGGACAGAACAATTCAATTGATGGTGCGTCTTTGACATTGATTCTAAGGAAAATGAGATAAATAATTTGCAAGAAGAAGTTTCTTTACCTGGATTTTGGGATGCATCTTCTGTAGCACAAGAGAAAATGAAAGTACTGTCGTCTCTAGTTGATCAGGTCACGGAATGGAGAAATATTCAATCCCATATAGATTCAAGTATCGAATTGTTTGATCTCGCTTTGCTTGATCGAGATCGAGAAGTGTTGGACTCTATTTCGGAAGAGATGCTTGACATAAAAGAAAAATTGGATGAATTAGAATTTAAGCTTACTCTTTCTGGTGAGTATGATCGTAGAGATGCTATTCTTGCTCTTCATGCGGGAGCAGGTGGCGTAGATTCCCAAGATTGGGTTGCCATATTAATGAGGATGTATATCCGTTGGTGTGAAAGAAGAGGTTTTAAAAGCGAAGTTTTGGATATATCAAACGGAGAGGAAGCAGGAATTAAAAGCGCCATTGTCCAAGTGACTGGCGAGTATGCATATGGATACATGAAGGCTGAAAAAGGAGTTCATAGGCTAGTTCGATTGTCTCCTTTTGACAATGATCATGCGAGGCATACCTCTTTTGCTTTAGCGGAGGTTATGCCAAGAGTCGATGAAGGTGTTGATATAAAGATAGATTCCGATGATATCAGGATGGATGTGTTCAGAGCTGGGGGTCACGGAGGACAGAATGTTCAGAAAAATTCCACAGCTGTCAGGTTGACACACCTTCCTAGCGGCATTGTGGTGTCGTGTCAAAATGAGAGATCTCAGCATCAGAATCGGGAAATAGCATTGAGAATATTAACTGCCCGCTTGATAGAACAAGAGCAGAGAAAAAAAGACGCGGAAATGGCGGAAATTAAAGGAGATCATGTGTCAGCTGAGTGGGGTAACCAAATTAGGAGTTATGTGCTTCACCCTTACCAAATGGTTAAGGATCACAGGACGGATAAGGAAACTTCTAATACCTCTGCTGTTCTTGATGGTGATATTGATGGTTTTATGACCGCTTATTTAACTTCTACCATATAAATTAAAAATGTCTCTGCCAATAATTTATGAAAGGATGGTTTAAGGACTATGAAAATGAGGATGTCCCGTATCGGCCTTATGGTGTGTGTGTCAGTTTTGATACTGACTTTCAGTTGTGGTGGTGATGATCCCGAAGATTCGTCAAAGCTATCCCCGTCGGATGTACCATCAGTTTCGGCTGAAATCGAAAATAAGGACACAAACATGGCAACTCTAGGCTCTCAAGGCCAAGGGGTATTCAACAGACTTTGGTCGGATCCGCCGACGCTAGATCCTCATCTCACATCCGATACGACTTCATCTGCGATCGTAGTAGAACTGTTTGGTGGACTAGTTGCTTTCGACACATCCCTAAATCTGATACCGGATTTAGCGCAAGCGTGGGATATTTCCCCAGATGGAATGACTTACATTTTTTACATTCGTCCTGACGCGAAATTCCATGACGGGAAAAATGTTACAGCAGAAGATTTTAAATGGTCTTTTGATAGGGCTGCGAACCCCGATACAGCATCACCAGTTGCTGAAACTTATCTAGGGGACATCATAGGAGTCGACGATGTTCTTGAAGGTATCACTGATTCCATAAGTGGGGTCAATGTATTGGATGATATGACACTAGAGATAAAAATAGATGCACCAAAAGCCTATTTTTTGGCGAAATTAACGTATCCAACTGCATATGTTCTGGATAAAGACAATGTTCAATCTGGTGGGAGAAACTGGACTGATTCTCCCAACGGGACAGGTGCATTTAGGCTATCAGAATACAAAATCGGTGAAAGATTAATCTTGGAAAGAAACGAGTATTATCACCTTGGAACTGCTGGTTTGGAAAAGATACAGATGAATCTTGCTGGTGGATCTTCAATGGCTATGTATGAAAATGATGAGATAGATATAACTGGAGTAAGTTTGTTTGATTTGGAAAGGATAAGAGATCCGAGTGATTCTCTTCACGGGGATTTGATAATAGCGAACCCTGGGTACTCAATCTCGTATATTGGATTCAATGTTAACGAACCTCCATTTGATGATCCAAAATTTCGGCAAGCACTCAATCATGCAGTGGATAAAGATCTCATAGCTAAAGAAGTAATGGCCGATCTTGTGGTTCCAGCCTATGGTATTTTGCCACCTGGATTTCCAGGATACCAGGATGTTGAAGGACTTAAATACGATCCTGTCTTAGCGAAAAAATTATTGTCGGAATCGAGGTATGCTGATCCAAATATGAGGCCACGTATTGTTGTTACTATTCCGGGTTCTGGTGGTACTCCAAATCTTGATTTGGAAGTAATAATTAATATGTGGTACGAAAATTTGGGGGTTGAGGTAGAAATCCAACAGGTTGAATGGGCAACTTATCTTCAGGATCTCGATAGACAAAGATTCCAATCTTTTGGAGGATTGGGTTGGGAGGCTGATTATCCCGACCCACAAGATTTTCTTGACATATTGTTCCATTCAGAGAGTGATAACAATCATGGAGCCTATTTCAATAGTGAAGTGGACAATATTTTAGAAACGGCTCGTGTGGAAACGGATCAGGTCAAAAGATTTGAGTTGTATAACAAAGTGGAGAATATGATCGTTGAGGACGCTGCTTGGTTACCTCTTTGGTTTGCTGGAGAAAGGCATATACTTCTCAAGCCTTATGTAAAAGGATATGAAATAACTCCTATGATCGTTCCGAAGATGAGACACGTATACATAGAATGATCAAAACGATCGGCTGATAGTAAAAAACATAGATTGGTCGTTTAAAGCAAGATTTATTATTGTGTCCAACTCAATCGTAGGTTATGGGGATTGTGGATAAGATGTTTAAGTACATAGTCAGACGAATATTGTGGATTCCTTTTCTTCTGCTAGGTGTTTCATCAGTGACTTTTCTACTTTGCACGTATGGCCCAGGAGATCCGGTACAGGTAATGTTGGGCTCTAAATATGACCCCGTGGTTGCGGAAAGGCTTAGGGCTTCACTAGGATTGGACAGACCTGTGGTTATCCAGTATTTTGACTACATGTCTGGAGTAGTAAGAGGAGATTTTGGGGAAAGCCTTCGCTATAGAGGTAGATCCGTAGGTTCGTTGTTAGCGTCTAAAATGTGGGTTTCATTTCAGGTGAATCTAGCCGCGATGATTGTAAGCTTGACGATAGGTCTTCCTTTGGGATTCTGGATTGCTCATAAGCAAGGCACTTGGCTAGACCCATTATCTGTTTCCATAACTCTTGTTTTGATGTCCATACCTGTAATGGTTAGCATACCCGTTGTGTTATGGGGTCTATGCTTAAAATTGGATCTTGTTCCCTGTTCCGGATGGGGCGGACTATTCGATGTCAGGATTTTTGTGCCAGCGATATGTATGGGTATTCCAGGCGTCGCTGGTCTTGCGAGGCTCATGAGGTCTAGCACATTAGATGTTTTGGACCAAGATTTCATAAGAACTGCACACGCTAAAGGGCTTGGTCCGGTTAGCGTGGATTACAGGCATGTCGCAAAGAATGCCCTTATTCCTATAGTGACTGTCTTGTCATTTACTCTTGCAGGCATGCTCACCACTGGTTTCATAACGGAAAGGATTCTAGGTATTCCGGGTGTGGGAGATTTCGCTATCCAATCCATATTTGAACGTGATTATCCTGTGATTATGGCTTTCACAATTATTTTGTCTACAGCATTCGTGTTAGCAAATTTGTTGGCTGACGTTGTCTATTCAATTGTGGATCCACGGATACGGCTAAATTAGTATGGGTCATTTAACTAGGGCCTTTTCACGACTGAAGAGAAAGAAATTAGGCGTTTTTTGTGGGTCCTTGATATTGCTCATATACAGCCTTGGTATACTCGCTCCTTGGATTGCTCCGTATGAATATAATTTTCAAGATTACACTGCGATCCGAGAATCTCCGTCTTTAGAGCACTGGGCTGGTACGGACCTGAAAGGCCGTGACGTTTTTTCTAGAGTGTTATGGGGAATACAAAACACTGTGATAATCACATTTGTTACGATGGCAACAGGTGGTTTAATCCTTGGTGTATCACTCGGATTGATCTCCGGATATATGGGTGGTCGCACAGATTCTTTAATAATGAGGATAGGGGAGCTGTTTGCATCATTTCCTGACATACTTCTTGTTATATTACTAGCTGCTACCTTGAGATTGAGCGTTCTTAATTGGATTCGATGGATAGAAGATAATACTTTTTTGGACGGGTTGGTAAAAACTGGTCTAGCGGATTATCTCGTTGTTGCCTTAGCATTGATTTCTTTTAGTTGGGTAGGAATGGCACGATTGGTGAGAGGGCAGATTCTTGCACTCAAACAGACTGAGTATATTGAAGCTGCTCGAGCAGTGGGAGTTTCTACTTTCAGGATACTGTTGAATCATCTTTTTCCAAATGCAATAGGACCTGTAGTGGTAACAGCCTCAATGGGTATGGGTGCTCTAGTTGGGACCGAAATTATCCTGAGCTGGTTGGGACTTGGGATTCAACCACCGAGGCCGAGCCTTGGAACAATGCTTCTTGAAGCAGGCAGTATAAGTGCACTAAGGGTAGTTCCGTGGATGCTTTTTGCCCCCGGATTAATAGCTTGGTCGCTAGTACTTTGCTGGAATTTGTTTGGAGATGCACTGAACGATGTTTTGAACCCACGCACGAGATGATGGTAAACCAGAATATATCTTAGAGCAAAAACAAAAATAGTGTTCGAAAATCAACGCCAGCGATTTCAAATAAATAGGAGAATAATGTAGACATGAGTTTCAAATTGCTTTTATGTGCGCCAAAAGGACTGCCGGATCATAATTTGGATGAATGGCCTGAATTACTTAAAAAAGAAATTCCTGGGATAAATGTTGAAGTAGCTTTATCAGAGGCGGAAGCAATAGAAGCTATAGAAGATGTCGACGCCGCATTTGGAAATATAAACTCGGGTATTTTTAAACATGCCAAGAAATTGAAATGGATATCCTGTCCACAGGCGGGCCCACCTGCGGGTTGGTACCACAATGATTTGGTAGATAGTAAGGTTGTAGTTACTAATACGAGAGAAATATATAACGATCATATAAGTGCACACGTACTTTCTTTTATTCTCATGTTTGCTCGTGGTTTGAATAGGTATTTGCCTCATCAATTGGTTCAAGAATGGCAAAATACCCCATATCCGGTAATTCACCTTCCTGACTCAACTGTTCTTATAGTTGGTGTCGGTGGTATAGGTAGGGAAAGTGCGAGGCTGTGTAAGTCATTTGGTATGAATGTTTTGGGATCAGATCCGCGACTAAAGGAGAACCCCCCCCACGTCGATGAACTTTTTCACCCTGATGATATAGAGGATCCTTTGGCAAGAGCGGATTTTGTTGTCAGTACTGTACCAGAAACTCCCTATACTCAGTCGTATTTCGACAAGAATTTTTTCGACAAAATGAAATATGCTTCAATATTTATCAACATAGGAAGGGGTGCAACAGTCGTACTTAGTGACCTGAACGATGCTTTGAGAAATGGACAATTGGCAGGTGCTGGACTTGATGTTTTTGAAATCGAACCGCTTCCATCAACTCACCCATTGTGGACCGCTCCCGGAGCTATAATCACCCCTCACATTGCGGGAGAAGGGCCGTATTTGCCGAAACGACGTACTGAGCTTTTTATAGAAAATTGCAAAAGGTTTTCAAAAGGAGAACAACTATTAAATGTTGTGGATAAACAAAATTGGTTTTAAGAACCGATCAGGACAAACGGTAAGCGAGTTTTGAAAGTTCACTTAATTGATGGGACATATGAGTTGTTTAGGTCGCATTTCGGGCAACCAGCTAGGATTGCACCGGATGGGATGCCTGTGTCCGCTGTAAGAGGGTTAATACAGTCCTTGTTATCGTTGTTGAGAAGCCCTGATGTAACACACATTGCAGTAGCTTTTGATAGCGAAGTTAAATCTTTTAGAAATGAAATTTTTCCAAAATACAAGGATGGCTCTAAAACTCCAGATGATCTTTACCAGCAGTTCACTCTCGCTGAAAGAGCTGTTGGTGCATTAGCGATTACCTGTTGGCCCATGAAAGAATTTGAAGCTGACGATGTTTTAGCGACTGCGGCCGTAACGTATATCGAAGATAAAAGAGTGGAACAAGTCTTGATATGTTCTCCGGATAAGGATCTTTCGCAGGTAGTTACAGGAAATAAGATCGTATGTCTTGATCGGCGAAAAAATCTTGTGATTAATGAAGATGAAGTTAAGCGAAAATTCGGAATATCTCCCACATCAATACCAGATTATCTTGGCTTAATGGGTGATTCGGCTGATGGTATTCCAGGTATTCCAAGATGGGGGGCGAAAGCTAGTTCGAGATTGCTAGCCCGTTATGGCTGTATCGAGGATATTCCGGAGGATTATCGATTATGGGATGTGTCTGTAAGAGGTGCTGCAAGTCTTAGTATGAGTCTTGAAAAACATAGGAATGAAGCAAGCCTGTATAAGGATTTGGCCACCCTTAGGATGGGTGTACCTATTTCACAAAGTGTCGATGAATTGGAATGGCGAGGGGCAGATCATTCATTGTTCCCTGAATTATGTATAGAATTGGGAATAAATAATTTGGCAAAATCCCCTAACAAATGGTTAGGTTGACTGTAGTGTGAAAAATGGTACTTTCGGCGGGATTCGAACCCGCACACCTGGCGCCGGAGGCCAGAGCTATTTCCCCTGAGCTACGGGATCTTATCCTACTTTAGGATTATCATTTTATTAATGTTGATGGTTTTCCCGTACATTATTTTAATCTAACAAAAAGTGTTCTTCCCATTACACGTATGTTGTTCAAAAAATTGATCTTTGTATTCTTCGAATTAAATGCAAGCCGTTAGAGGTCATTTAATGCTAGAAATGCTCTTGTGACCCGAATACACAACCGAGATGTTCAAACAAGGTTGAAAATCACTTGACTGACGGTGAGGTAGAGGAATAATATTGACTATGCGTGTGACGGAACATGTAGCCTTAACTGCATGTTGATGAAAAGCGAAAGAAAAAACTGCGTTTTAAAGAATAAAAGTCTAAATATTCCATATTAGATAGAGAGGGTGTCCAATGAGAAAGCTGTTTAGCCTCCAGGGGGTAGTTTTAACCCTGGTTTCCTCATTATTAATTTTGGCCTTAGTTGCCTGTGAAGGTGCTTCTGGCACCCAGGGTCCTGCTGGTTCGCCTGGCGCTTCTGGCGCTACAGGGGCTCAGGGGTCTGACGGATTGCCAGGAATTCAAGGTCCTGCTGGTCCACAAGGGTCTGCCGGTGCACAAGGTCCGCAAGGCCCGCAAGGTCCTTCCGGGGCACCAGGTGTACCTGGTCCTCAAGGTGCCGCTGGAAAGGATGCTGCTACCCCAACAAACACAACTCCGGCAAGTTTGACTGCGAGTCCTGCTGAGCCAGGAGGTACATCGGTTGTTTATGGGGCTGGCTTCGGTTCTGGTGCTAGCATTAGCATATCGTCGGGCGGAAAGGTTCTGGCTGGTGGGAAAGCTAACGATTTTGGTGCTTTTGTGATGGATGTCAAAGTTAGTGGAGCTGTTGGAGTGTTTACTCTTACGGCAACTGGCTCTGCAGGATCGGAAGCAACTGCTCCTTTGTTGATAGCCAACAAATAATACGTAAATAAAATATTTAATATACAGACACACATGTTGACTCTTGGGATGTGATTGAGTCCTTTAGGGATAATATTCTAAGAGTCACAAAAACCCAAATTTCCCTGTCATAGAATTAAAGGGGGTTCGATGAGAAAGTCGTTCTGCGTCCGAAATTTAATGATAGTGCTGATGTCGGCACTATCAATTTTAGTTTTAGTAGCTTGTGAAGGAGCTGCTGGCTCTCCAGGGTTACCTGGTAATCCAGGAAAGGCTGGGTTGCCGGGACTTGAAGGTCCGCAAGGTGAACCAGGTATGCCTGGCTTACCCGGAAATCCCGGTTCACCTGGTGCCCCTGGTGCCCAAGGGCCGGCTGGCCCTGCGGGTCTGGATGCAGTGTCTCCTGAAGCTGACTTGGTTATTAGCAAGAATACTTTGACTATGTCGGAACCAGTTACGATAATGGGGTCTGGATTCAGGCCAGGGGAACCTGTTTCTCTGCACGTGATTATTGATTCCACTTTTGCCCCTATGATTGGGGATGCGAGTGCAGCACAAGTGACTGCAAACGCAGCGGGAGCTTTCTCAATTCATTTGAAAGAAGGAATGAGTCAGAAAAGTAGTGTGGTTGAGAGAGCTGGTGATGCGACAACGTTGTTTGCTCAAGGGGCCGATGGAACTGTCGCTAGTGTGCCAGTGATGATTGTTTCCAAAGGAAATCCAGATGCCTCAATCTCTTCTACCTTAGTTGCTACACCGGTTGAACCTGATGGGACATCAACAGTTTACGGGGCCGGATTTGTAGCCTCAGAAAGGGTAAGTTTGGTGGGTGGGGGAAAAATTCTAGCTGGTGGAGAGGCAAATAGTGATGGTGCTTTCACAATCGATGTGAAAGTTAATTTGAGTATCGGGTTGTATACCATAAGAGCTGTTGGGTCCGAAAATTCTGAGGCGACCGCACCTTTATTAGTGGTTAATAAAGAATAAATAGGGGGCAATTCTATCAAGTCTGTCGTTTACTGACTCTGATAGTTTTTAATCTTCTCCCAACCGTGGAAAGAACTTGTATGTTCAATAAGTCGTATTGGACTGAATCGCCAGTGCTTGGTATTTTTCCAAGTTGATGAAGAACGAATCCGCCTATTGTGTCAAAACCTTCACCCTCAAATGATACCCCAAGGCTTTCAGATATATCGTCAATATCCGTACTAGCATCTACGTAATATTCAGAATCGTTGATTTTTCGTACTTTTTGATCGCCGGTATCGAATTCGTCGTGAAGTTCTCCTACTATTTCTTCCACCAGGTCTTCCACGGTGACAAGGCCCGAAACTCCCCCATATTCATCTATAACAATTGCCATCTGCATTCGATTTTTTTGGAATTCCGTAAGTAAATCTTCTAGTGTTTTTGATTCGGGAACATACATTACAGGCCTGAGACAGTTTTTGAGATTTAATGAACTTACATTCTCTTCATTGGTTATAAATCTTAATATGTCCATTGAATGGGCGATTCCCTCAATATGATCTAATTCATCTTTATATATAGGGATTTTGCTGTGGCCGGTTTGCAACATTAGCGTGGCGATATCTTCTACCGGAGCTGATATTTCTGAAATAGTCATATCCACTCGGGGTATCATGATTTCCCTCGCGACGGTTTTATCTAATTGGAAAACACCTTTTATCATACGAACTTCATGTTCTTCTAAAGGTTCTCCGTCATCCCCTAATTCGATAGCAATGTTGTCATTGGAATCGGGTTTATTATTATGTTTTCCTTCATCTTTGAATCTTGAATTTATTTCAATGATTCGTTGTTGAGATCGCGATATTGGGCTTAAAATGGTTGCGATAACAGTTATACAAGGATACAGAGCTATTGATATGGCTTGTCCCTTTTTTTTAGTCGCAGATTTTATAAAAGTCTCTACAACTCCTATTATCAATAAAACTATTAGGGTAATAATCAGAACGTTGACGATACTAATCTTTGAGGTTGTTGTAAGAGATAATAGTGTTGAAGATATTAAGGAGCCGGCGAAAGACAAAGTCTTTAACATAGCAAAGGTTAATATATGTTGGTCTGCCATTTTGAATAATTCTTCTAATTTATGACTTCCCTTACGCCCTTCATTTTTCCAAGCAACAACCGACTCACGTGTTATCGTTGATAATGAAGATTTAATGAAGGTTGATAGCAGGAAAAGATTCCCGAAGAAAAATAGTAGTAATCCGGATAATGATCTGTCATCAATCATGGGCTTCTCTGATAATCCTGGCCGGGGCGCCTATAGCTTTGGAGTTGTCTGGTACGTCTTTGGAAATAATTGATCCTGCTCCCGTGCTGGATTTGGTTCCTATTTTAACGGGGGCAATCAACATTGTGTCGCTTCCTATAAAGGCGCCGTCTTTAATTGTTGTACGATTTTTACTCACACCGTCATAATTACACGTTATTGCGCCAGCACCTATATTCACATTACATCCGACTTCTGCATCTCCTATGTAACTAAAATGCCCCATCTTTGTTCCGTATCCAAGGTTACTATTTTTGATTTCAGCATGATTGCCGATATGAACTTTGTTGTCCAATGTAGTCCCCGAACGGGTATGACTAAATGGCCCCACGTCTACCTCATTGCCAATGATCGTTTCCTCAATAACTGAATTGAATATGTTGCAATCGTTACCTATTTGAGAATCTGTGATGATTGTATTTGGGCCTATTGTGGTTCGATTTCCAATATTAGTACTCCCACGAATGTGGCAATTTGGATGAATGATGGAATCTTTTCCTATGGTTACCCCGTGATCAAGGTAAGTGGTATTTGGATCAATTATTGTCACTCCTTTAAGCATCAATTCCTCACAGATGATCTTATTCATAATATTTTCCACCACTGACAAGTCTAATTTGCTGTTAATACCTTTTATTTCGTTTTGATCTAAAGTCATGAAGGATTTGATTTTCTTTCCTTCTCCTTGGGCTAAGGCGACTAGGTCTGTTATATAAATTTCACCACTTGTGGATGGCTCGACATGTTTTATGGCCTTCCAGAGCCAGTTGCTATCGAAACAGTAAATGCCTGCGTTTATTTCGCGTATTTGGCGATTATAATTATCTGTGTCGACTTCCTCTACAATTGAAACGAATTCACCTGACTCGTTGCGAATTATCCTACCTAATCCTTCGGCATCAGGTACCTTACAAGCTAAAACGGTGATAATCGCGTTATTGTTCAAATGATTTTGCATCATTTTCTTGAGAGTCGTATTAGATATCAATGGGACGTCCCCATTGAGGACTATCACATTTCTGAATGACTCAACATGCTCTCGGGCACTAATTAAGGCATGCCCAGTTCCTTTCGGGGTTTTCTGGATCGAAACGTTGGCCCGTCCTTTAATAGCTTCTATAAAAGATGGATGATTTTCAGGTATTACAACAGAGATTTGGTGTATTCCTGCAGATATGGAGGCATCAATAACTAAATTTAATAGTTCTCGTCCACACACTCTGTGAAGAACTTTCGGTAGTTCAGAGTTCATTCGTGTGCCCTTTCCTGCGGCTAGAACAACTGCTGCAAACTCGAGATTATAAGGATCGCACTGATCCGGCTCCACATTGGAAAGTGGATTATGATTATTCAAATTTGTTTTACTACTATCAGGTGGATCGTCCAATTTAATCTAGGCTAGCAAAGCACAAAATTGTATGTCAAGCATTTAGCTACAGCAATCATAAAATGAATCAACGATGAGGTTTTGTGTTTACGGTTTTTCCCCTTAATATGTGCATTATACAGCTGTTAGGCCTCCATCAATCACTATTTCGGACCCAGTGATATATGAAGATTCATCAGAGCATAAAAATAATACGCACATTGCAACGTCGGTAATGTTCCCAATTCTTCCCAAAGGTATGCGTGACAGGGATGATGCCCGTCCTTCTGGTGTGGACAAATTGTCTGAAATCATTTTCGTGTCAATAGGGCCTGGGTGCACAGAATTGACTCTTATGTTGTCCTTAGCATGTTGAACGGCTGTATATTTTGTTAGGGAACGAATACCCCCTTTAGAAGCCCCGTATGCCCCACTTCCCATGTTTCCGACTAGTCCGGCAGTAGAAGATATATTCACTATGGACCCTCCTCCACAGTCTCTCATAATGGGTATAACGCTTTTAGTTCCTAAAAATGTTCCCTGTAAATTGACGTCAACTATTCTTTGGAACTCTTCTTTGGAAGTCGATACAATGGGAGTCCTACTATAAATACCCGCATTGTTGACCAATGCATCTATCCCGCCAAATGTGTTTGCGCATTTATTTACAATATCTGACCAATCTGATTCGTTAGTTACGTCTAAACTTCCATAGTCAACGCGTCCACCCTTGGATGAAATTTCCTGTGCAATGGTTTCGCAGGAATCTATATCAATATCCCCCAAAACGACAATCGCACCTTCTTGGGAGAAAAGTTTTGCCTCATATGCTCCCTGACCTCGGCCGGCCCCGGTGATTAATATGATTTTGTCGGAAAGCCTGCCTGTCATTGTCTTATCATCGATGTGGTTTCGTTCAACCAATCTTGGATCCTTTGTGTAAATTAATCATCAAAAGCTACCAGATTGTAGCATTTAAGTTGACAGAACTGATGTTCTGTTCTAAAATGTTCTAAATAATGTATTTCTAAATGGAGCTCATAAAATGAATAGCGATATTCAGTTATCGATGCCATTAATAGATCATAGTTCTCTCAATTTTGCAAAAGGTTCAACTGATGTAAACACAGGTGAACAGGTTATATATAGGGGATTTATCAATGGCGGCCCGACGAGTGGAACGAAAGGAGTCATTAAACGGAAATATGCAAGGAAAGCTATAGTCGATTTGGGAACTTTGGGCACCTGGAACGTACCATATTTTCTTTTGTCTCCTAGTATAGTGTCTGAGACAATGTAAGTTTCCTTAACTACTGTTCGAAGAACCCTTCTTTAATTGCTGCTGATAATATTTTGGCTACCAATAGTGGTTTCTGTAATGGTACATCGTGGATGCTGTTTTCGAGCCTAACGATTCTGGAATTCGGAATTATATCTTCAGCCATGGCTAATATTTCGTCCCGTGTAGTTGATGAAACATTTTTACCACTGTTATTTGCGAATGCTGGCATTATGAGAGTGGGTACAGTGATAGAGCTAAATAAGTCTGTTGGTTTATGGGCCCAAAATGCAGAGATGACTTTAAGATGATTTGATCTGTGGAGATGAGGATATATCGTGTTGGTCTCAGAAATGTGGAAGTTAGATAGGACTATGTCTTCCAAATTGTGCTTTTTTGAATAGGAATCCCGAATACCCCAATCGCGGTCTTGTAGTCTCTTGATCATCTTCTTTTTTGTCCACTCGGTAAAGTCGGGAGGAGACATTGAAGCTAATGATTTCTTGAGTGAGTTATTTGGTATCCTTGATATTTCTATAAGACCCCCATCTATCAGACATAATCCCTTTATACGTTCTGGAAAATGCGCTCCGATATGGAGCGCGACATTGCCACCCCATGAATGGCCGACCAAAATTGGATTGGCAATTTCAAGGTGATCTATTGTCCTTATAACGTCATTAGAAACAGTATCAAAATCATATCCTTTTGTTGGCTTACTGGATAACCCGTGACCTCTTTGATCTATAGCTATTACGGTATAGCCTCGCTGTACTAAATTCGGAGCAACTAGGTCCCAAATGCGTAAGTTAGAGGCCAAGCCATGGAGAAGCAGAATATGAGGGCCATTTCCCCCCCAGTGTTTTTGATGGATTTTGACATCGCCTAAATTAATTCTTGTATCAACTTGTTCCATGGTGGGATCGCTATATGATTCTGACAATAATTAAAGGTCACGTATTTATTATATAGACACACTGGTCTTAGGAAATATTAAATGGATAATGTTTATCGATTGTGATTGTATAGGTCGGAAAAATTTAAAAGAACTAAGTTTATTTAGATTAGTTATTTTCCTGACCACCAGATTGACTTTTTAAAAATTCTTCTATTTCATGCACCATGTCGGGCCCGGTTGGCATTTCCTGTGTATCTGTTTTTGATTTGTCGTATTGGTTTTCTAGTTTCGATACATAGGATGTGACATCTGGTTGCTTTTTTATGGCTTTTGTAACCTCAGTTTGAAATGCTTCTCCAGCGAGTTCTAATTCTTTTGTATCCACTTCAAGGTTCATTAAACTTGTTAATCTTTGTAATAATGCATAGCTTGCTATTGGGTTTGGTGAGGTTTGAACATAGTGAGGACAGTGGCTCCATATATTGGCATGCGGTATTTTAGATTCAGTACACATTTCAGCAAATGCGGAGTGAATTCCTGTCGGACCTTGATACCCGGAGGTTTGGATACCCAACCATCGAGCTTTTTCATTTAACTCTTTGTTGCTGGCTCGGCCACTTATTCTTACTTCCCGCGTGTGTGGTACAGCATCTAGCAGGGACCCAAGAGATATTATCATCTCGACTCCGACTGATTCAGCCATGTGGAGAATCGTTTTGGAAAAAGTTTTCCATTTCAAGTTTGGCTCAGTACCTATATATAATAAAAGCCCATTTTCTGGCATATCTTTAGGTATATAACTGTAAAATTCATTTGTGGGCCACTTTATTCTTCTTTTTTTCCGTCTATTAACTCTTACTTGAGGTCTATTGACGGTAAAGTCGTAAAACTCTTCGGGATCAATTTCCGCAAGTTTTTTTGTAGGTAATTTTCTGACCATATATCTTATGGCTCTAGTTGCGGCTTCGGCGGCATCAGGCCAACCAGCAAAGGCTACAACCATTGTGGGAAGTTTCTGTTTAGAAGGATCTTGGATTATCATGCCATCCATTGGAATCTCCATGCGGCCCGAATTACTAGGAAGTGTAACATTTAGCACCATATATGCCAAATAATTGCAACTAAAACCATCTATATGGTGTTTTTAAAAAACTCGTGGTTAATTGTGAGTGATATAATTAGAATTGTAGAGGGTGTCTGATAATTTTTTATGATCAAGCTTAAGTCTGTTAAATTTGCCCTGGTGCATGTCACAAAATACACAACTTGGCACTTTGCGGTGGTAAACGATAGCGAAAATTACAGTACAGTTGTGGAGTTTACAAAAGGTGAGTCTTCGCCTTCCGTAGCGTTACTTTTATCCCAAATGATTGAAAGGCTGATCGACAAAGAAATCAAGGATGAATCTGTTGTGGAAGGCTTGCTAGGTACGGATTGCACGAGGGATGGACGTACTGACACTGCTGCGGCCTTAAGTGCATTGAGAACAGCCGTGACTCAATTACAGGCTTTACAAAATAATCTTCCTCTCTCTGAATTACTAGGGGGAAGAATCAACAAATCTATAGAAGTTTATGCAAACATCAATAGGGGTTTGTTGTCTACAGAGCGTACCCCACAAGACTTTTATATTGCAGCAGCAAAGGCAATATCTCGTGGATTCAAAATTGTTAAATGTGCTCCATTTGACGAAGTTTCACCAAAAGATGATCCTGCCAAAGTCTTGGAATTATCGCGGAGGGGTATTGATAGGGTTCGTGCCGTTCGTTCGGCCATAGGTGATAAAGTCAAACTACTCATTGATTGTCATAGTAGGTTCGATTCAAGAACTGCTGTAACCATTTGTGAAGAATTGTCGGTGTATTCTATCGACTGGTTTGAAGAGCCGTTAGAACCACAGGAAAATCCTATCGCTCTAAGAAATGTTGCGTCATCAATCTCAGTCCCCGTTGCAGGTGGTGAAAGTGGTTACGGAGAATCGTTTTTCAAAGAAATAATGTCAATAGGGGCTGTAGATATTGTTATGCCTGACGTGAAGTACTGTGGTGGTGTATTGGAGGCTGTTAGGATCGGACATTGCGCCTCGAGGCTTCAAAAGAAATTTTCCTTGCATAGTCCTGCAGGTCCTGTATCACTACTCGCATCCGCTCAGGCTACTTCTGTGGTCCACGATGCTTTGGCACTAGAACACGCTATTGATGAAGTACCATGGCGACATGAACTCATAACCCCAATTGAGATAATCGAAAACGGGGTTATGAATATCCCTCAAGGTGTTGGTTTAGGTTGTGAACTCAATTGGGATGTCGTTTCCAAAAGAGGTGAAATATATGATGTGTGTTAATTTTCTTCATTTATTGCGAGCATTTCATATGCTACATGTAGCATTACCTTGGTGCCGCTGATTAGGCTCTTTATACCGATTGATTCGTCGGTGCCGTGAACTTTGCTAAGCAACGGATCATCATCAGGGTGAGTGCCAGCGAAGCCATAAGTTGTAATGCCTAATGTCCTGGTAAATCTAGAATCGGTAAACCCTGTACTTATAGCTGGAACCAATTGCAAATCTTCTCTATCAATTCCTTTTTTGGTTGCGTCCAAAAGTTTGTCTTTAAGCACAGTTTCATAGGGAGATGAATTTGGTACAGCCATATAATCCACATCATATTTTACATTCGGTAAGCCTTCAAGCAAGTTGTCCAACTCTCTTCTAACATAAGCTTCATCTTGATTTGGCAATGTGCGTACATCACATGTCAATCTGATTTTTTCGGGAACGCTATTGGACTTGATTCCACCGTTGATTATAGTTGGGGTGATTGTCATACGAGACAATGCCTTCAATAATGAAGCAAATCTAGGATTGCATTCTTCCTGTTCTTGTATGATCTCATCGACATTCTCTATGGATGGCTTATGTTCAATAGCGAAATTAGATAGATGTTCAAAGATACTTGTCGAGATATCTCTTTCCGGCGTATATGATTCTATCCTTTGGATTACTTTCGACAACTGGTACATTGCATTTTGCCCTTGCCAAGGAACAGAAGCATGGGAACTTTTTCCTTCGATTTCGATTTCTATCTGCAATCTACCTTTTTCACCGACTCCAAGGACATAAGTTAATGCCCCTGCTGCCTCGATAGGTGATCCTCCTCCTTCATTGATTGCGAAAGGAGCGTCAAACAGATCAGGATGGTTTTCAGCGAGCCATTGAAAACCATATTTGCCACCATGTTCCTCATCAGCCCCTGAAATTAGTGAAATGCCGTCCTGAAGTTCTATCCCGTTCTCTTTGAGTATACGGATAGCCATTAATTGACTAGTTAACAATGCCTTACAATCTGAGGATCCTCTACCGTATATTCGACCATTCTGTATCGTCGCACTGAAGGGTGGATATTTCCATTTCAATTCATCCTCTACTGGTACCACGTCAGTGTGAGACATGAAGATGAGCCCTTTTCGACCTGACTTGCCATCAATGTTTGCAACAATATTGCCTCGGTTAGGTACTGATTCTAGGATTTTAGATTCAATGCCGTGGTTAGCTAACCATACCTTTATGTATTCACAAACGGGGGTTTCATTGCCCGTTGGCATGACGCCGGTGTTAACCGATGGGATTCTTACGAGTGCTTGTTCTAAACTAATTAAGTCTTCTCTTAATAAATCTACTTGTTGCAACAAATTATCTAGTTTAGACATGTCCAAGTTCCTTCATACGAAATATCAAATTTACCTATAAAACACACTCAGACATCATCAGAATGGCTATGGTTTTGGCATCTTGTATCTCTCCTAGTCTAATAAGTTTTGCTATTTTAGACTTGTGTATCGTTTCAATAGTTATATCCTCATCTTCATCTTCGGGTAATTTACTCATTACTAGGTTTGTGGCTTTAAAGCAATGTATGTATTCATCAGTGAATCCGGGACTGGACCAGAATCCTCCTAAAGGTCTCAAGTTTCTGGATGCGTATCCAATTTCTTCCTGAAGTTCCCTCATGGCTGTGTCAGCTGGATGCTCCCCTTTTTCAATTATTCCAGCGGGTACCTCAAGTAAATGTTCTTTTGTTGGATGCCTGTATTGCCTGACGAACAAAATGTTTTCATGATCATCTATTGGCACAATAGCTACTGCGGCGTTGTGTTCTACTACTTCACGTAGACGTTTTTCTTTATTGCCGGGACCAAGGTTAATTTTGTCCAGCCGAAGGTTTATGATATGGCCTTCGTAGATGTATTTAGATGAGATAATATCGGTCATACAATTACTGCCTGCTAACCATTATCTTCTGGGGGTCTTTGTGATCTGTATGCTAGCCCAAGCCTGAGATTTAAAGCTGTGTAGAAAAAATCTGGTTGATGTGCTCTCAGGAAGCGGGCTTTATACGGGCTTTGTCGTATCAAGACTTTTTCACCCGGCTTGAGTTGAGAATCTACAAATCCATCAGCACTGATGGATGCACGATAATTAATAGACGCTTTTAATTCCACTGCAGAATCAGGTGCTAGGATTAATCCATCCCTTAATCCAGTGTGTGCGGCTACTGGTTGCAATATCATCAGCTCTGCTTCAGGGAATATAATTGGACCTCCAGCGGCCAAAGCGTAACCTGTGCTGCCTGTAGCTGTGGCGATTATGACGGCGTCAGCCCGGTAGTTTGTTAAATGAACATCATTTACATTCGCCTGTAATTCAACCAATCTTGAAGGTGTATTTGTTCCTACAGCAATGTCATTTAAAGCATTTACAGTCAATCTAGGTTTGGTAGCATCTGGTGATATTATTTCTGCTTTCAACATCATCCGTTTTTCCACCCGGATTCTGGGATCTCTGAATATGTAGTCTGGAAGGTGGCTTTTTATTTCATCGGTTGTCAATTCGGCCATAAATCCGATTTTGCCCATTTTTATACCGACTAGTGGAACTTCAAAACCACTTGTAACTCTTATTGTTCTTAGTATCGTACCGTCACCACCAAATACGATGGCGACCGAAGTGTCCTCTAATTCATCGGATTTGGTAGGCAAATCTTCTGCGGAGCTGATCCAAGTTCTATTTTTGAGATCGAGATAATTTATCGTTTCGATAGCCTTATCTTTCGTCTCTGGGAACTGTCGGTTGTATACGAACCCTATCGCAGTATTTTTGCCCATTTCCATAATTTCCAATGATTTTCCATATATCAATAATCTTTTTAATTAAAATAGATTGCGGAGTTATCCGCAACAGTTAGGTTAACGGTGATGAGTTTTATAAAGATCTGGTTGAATTTAAATCACTATGGATTGAATTGCGTTTTGAGCAAGTTCTATTATGGGGGTTGGGTAAATTCCGAAGATAAATGTACTTAGAGCAGTTATTAACACTGCAGCTGAAACCCCAAAACCGGGCCTTAGGATCTCCGACTCAGATGATTTGTCACTCAAGAACATGATTTTCACTACTCGTAGGTAATAGTATGCTGATATAACACTGTTTATGACGCCCGCTACCGCTAGCCATGCAAATCCTGTATCTATTGCAGATCCAAATATGTATACCTTGGCCATGAATCCCACTGTCGGAGGTATACCAATAAGAGATATCATGGATAATGTTAAGGCTGCAGCCAAAAAAGGATGTTTTCTTCCTAATCCACTGAATGAACTGATTAAATCATCGTCCTTGAGGTTAGTGACTGCTATTATTACTCCGAAAGCAGTCAGGTTAGTCATGGCGTACCCTGCCAGATAAAAAAGGATTCCCGAAGGCCCAGCCATATCATCTCCACCGGGAAGGGTAGTTATAGCAGCAAGCCCAACCATCAAATACCCAGCTTGAGCTATTGTGCTATAGGCTAGCATTCGCTTTATGTTGGTTTGCCTGATTGCTATTAAATTACCAATTGTCATCGATAAGACACTGATGATAGCTATAAGATTGGCCCAATCAACACTGAAAGAGGCTGACTCCATCATGGAATAGAAGACCCTTAGGATTACTGCAAATCCGGCTGCCTTGCTCGCTACTGATAGGAATCCAGTGATTGGTGTTGGGGCTCCTTCATAAACATCTGGTGCCCACATCTGGAAAGGGACAGCAGAAATCTTGAACCCGAATCCAGCTGTGACTAATATTATTCCCAACATTAGTGCTGGATGGGATGAGAAGGTCATTTTTGATATCTGTTCCGCTATCTCTGGCAGATAAGATGTGCCCGTCAATCCGTATAGCAACACCATACCGTAAAGTAGTATGGCAGAGCTTACAGCACTAAGAATCAAGAATTTCATTCCGGATTCAGCTGAACGCGGATTTCTCAGAAATGCTGATAATGCAGCCAAAGGAAGTGCGGTAAGTTCGAGAGATATATATAAAGTTATCAATTCTATGCAGGAAGCTAATAACATCATGCCTGCCGCTGAAAGTAAAATGAGGGCATAATATTCCCCCTGGTGATTTTCAAATCTTTTAGCGTACTGATTGGATAACAAGATTACAGTCGCCGTTGATCCCAGTATCAGGTATTTGAAGAATAAGCTGAACTCGTCAAGTTTGAAGGCACCAAAAAATCCATGGGATTGATCTTCCATGGACAGAGCTACACTGAAAAATGTAGGGATTAACAATCCTATAACAGCAACGAAAGGGAGTATGCGTTTGTCCCTAAATATTAGATCTGCCAATATTACAAAGGCGGCGACCATCGCGACGGAAAGTTCGGGGGATAAAAGGTAAATATCATTAATATCCATACTAAGGAATAGCCTCCACTATTGGCACAATTCCATCTCTAAAGATATCGGAAATGAAAGCGGGATAGATTCCTACGGAAATTATGGTAACAATCAAGATTGCTATAGGAATAATTTCTGGAATCGTTGCATCGTTTATAGTTGCGTATCTTTTTATCTCCAATCCAAAAACTGTTCTTTGAACCATCCATAGTATGTATCCTGCTGTAAGTACGACTGTTATAGCAGCTATGGCAGTCAATAATTCCCAAGCGGGAAAAGCACCCATAAAGACAGTAATTTCTGCCACGAAACCGCTAGTTCCAGGCAGTCCAAGTGATGCTAGCCCCGCAACTAGAAGAGAAACGGTTAAAATCGGTATTCGAGTTGCTATTCCTCCTAAATCTGGAATATGTCTTGTGTGGGTTTTTTCATAGATGAATCCCACGGTTAAAAATAATAGCCCTGTTATTGTGCCATGGGTAAACATTTGTAAGGCTGCGCCCGTCATTCCGAGTATTGCGGCATCTCCAGGTGCAGACGCAAGTCCAAGCAAAACGAAACCCATGTGGCTGATACTGCTATAAGCCACAAGTCTTTTCAAATCTGTCTGTCTTATTGTGATCGCTGCACCGTATATAATGTTGAAAACGCCAATGACTGCCAGCATCCATGAATAATCGTTTATTTGTTCAGGGAACATGAAAGCAGACACCCTAAACATTCCGTATCCACCCATTTTTAACAGTACTCCAGCAAGCATCACGCTGGCTGCGGTTGGGGCATCTGTGTGAGCGTCAGGTAACCATGTGTGTAGGGGGAAAACTGGTAATTTGATGGCGAATCCTACTATGGTCAAAAGGAATAACATACTTGCCGGAAGAATTAATTCAGCACCGGCTATTTTTTCCGGAAGAATGGTCATGTCAAAAGTGCCGGTAGAAAAATATAATGCCAATATACCAACCAGCATGAAGGCACTTCCTAATAGGGTATATATTAGGAATTTCATAGCGGAATATTCTTTTCTCCCACTACCCCATACAGATATAAGGAAGAACATAGGTATCAATTCTAATTCCCAGAAAATGAAAAACAAAAAGAAATCCATCGCCGTGAATACGCCAATTACAGCACCTTGAAGGGCTATCAGCCACATGAAATGTTCTTTTATACGGTTTGTAACGTTCCAGGATGCGAATACTGCTACCACTCCTAGTATGCCGGTTAATAACACTAATGGTGCACTTAGGCCATCAATAGCCAAGAAATACTCGGCATTAAAGGAGTCGATAGGTATCCAATCTATGCGGTCGATGAGTTGATATCCACCTTCACTTTGCCTGTAATAAAGGAAAATATAGGATGTTAAAATCAACTCTGTTAAAGTTATGCAAACAGCGAATGTCCGGGCTATTTTACCGGATAGAAATATAGCAATTAATATCGATCCCAATATCGGTATTAATATCGCTGCAGTTAGAAGCCCGTTAAATTCTTGCACTTTTACAGTTTCCTAGTTTCTCAGTAGATATACGACTATAATCACGATTATTCCTATCGACGATACTGTTGCGTATGTTTGAGTTTGCCCGTTTTGGAACTGTCGAAGGAGAGTCCCGGTATTAGCGCCAATCCAACCAATAATAGATGCTGTGCGGTCTACAATATTTCTATCCGTCCAATCTAATATCCGGGCAATCCATCCATAATAAAGTTTTCTGACTAACAGATCCTCATATAGTTCATCAACGTAATATTTTCTATATAAAACATTATGTATTGGTTGGAATATGTTTCCAACAGATTGTGGAGATATTCCAGGGTTTGGTTTATACATGAAATAAGCCAATATGATGCCTGACAAACCAATGAGTGAAGATATTAGAGCGAGTGCTGTATTAAAATCTTTGAGTACATATCCTTTAATGCCTTCTGGCAATGCTGTCTTCAGAGATTCCCCCATCCAATGGGCATCTAGGCCTGCAAAACCAACAATAGGATTTGCCAAAAAGCCTATTATGATCGCCGGTATAACAAGAATAATCATAGGGAATACCATCACTAAAGGTGATTCTGCCAAGTGTATTGGGCCGTGGGGATGTGCTTCTGGGTCTTTCTCCGAGCCTCCTCTAAAATCTCCTTCGAAAGTGAGGAATAAGACACGGAACATATAGAACCCGGTCATAAATACTGTAATCATCGCTAAAAAGAAGACGATTATGCCTATAAATTCATTGTTAACAAAGCCACTTCCATATGCGTTGAGAAGTATTTCATCTTTGCTCCAAAACCCAGCTAATGGAAATATTCCAGCAAGACTTAGACTGGCGATTAGAAATGTGAGGTATGTGACAGGCATTTTCTTCCTGAGTCCTCCCATGAAGCGCATATCAAAAGTCCCCGTTGCGTGGTTGATGCTGCCGGAACCAAGGAATAGTAATGCCTTAAAAAATGCGTGGGTAAATAGGTGAAAAATAGCCGCGGCATAAGCTCCTATTCCCAGTGATAGCATCATGTATCCAAGCTGGCTTATGGTTGAATATGCAAGGACTCGTTTTATATCATTGGACACGAGGGCCATAGTTGCCGCGAACAGGGCAGTAACCCCTCCAATGAGTGCAACAATGGCCATGGAGGAAGATGATTCTTCGAAAATCGGGAAGAATCTACCAACTAAAAACACTCCGGCCGTTACCATAGTAGCAGCGTGTATAAGTGCGCTAACAGGTGTAGGCCCTTCCATAGCGTCGGGGAGCCATGTGTGAAGAGGAAATTGACCTGATTTTCCTACTGCGCCGATAAATATACCAATTGTGATCAAGGTAAGAGTTAACGAGCTTACCGCATTGGGCAGATAATTGTTGATGGTTGCTATTTCAAGATAGTTTGCGTTACTTTCTACACCCATTGTTTTTGCGAAAAGATACATGATGGCCAATAGAAGTCCAACATCGCCTACTCGGGTCACTATAAAGGCTTTTTTGGCTGCTGCTGCTGCGGATGGCCTCTGGAACCAGAATCCGATTAAGAGGTATGAGCAGAGGCCTACCAATTCCCAGAATACAAACAGTTGAATTATATTTGAAGCCATTACCAAACCTAGCATGGATGCCGTAAAGAGTGACATATATGCAAAATATCTGGCATAAACAGGTTGCCCTAATTCCTGCGCATGTGAAAGGCTTTCTGTGTCGTGATGTGAAGCATCATGTGACGATCTAGCAGGAGCTCTCATATACCCGGTGGAGTAGATTTGTACCATTAGACTTACTCCAGTAACGGCTACCAACATGATAGCGGTTAGAGGGTCCAACAAGAGTCCAATTGTTAATTTGAACTTGCCGATTTCAAGCCAGGTTTTGGGCTCATAAACGAGATCGGCATTGTGGCTTAATATGATTTCATTGAATACTAACAATGAAAGTATGAATGATATTCCTATGGCCAAAATAGCTATTGGCCCGGATATGAATGAATACCTGTTAAGGAATGGTCGAATAATCAGGCTTATAAATAGAAAAGCTGCGACTGGTATGATAAATATAGACCATATTATTTGCTCATTTACCATCGGCTTAGAGTTTCCTCAATATTTCGTCGGCTACATGTTCCCTTCCTTTTGGCACATATACGACAAAAGGTACTCTTTCGCTCCAATCTATAATATCCCCCTCGGGAAGTATTTTTGTTGGTAATCCTTCTGCCTCAAAGGCGTCTTTCCACATTTCAGCGGTTACCAGATTGGGAACTTTTTTGTATTCTATCCACATAAAATTATATTATCGTTTAAGCTCTGATGTTTCGGTTACGAGTACGGTTTGTTTGGACCTGTAAATCGCTATTATTATTGCTAATCCCAGAGCAACCTCCGCTGCGGCAACCGTTATTATAAAAATCGCAAACACATGACCAGTAAGTACAAACCTTGAGGCATTTTCAACCATGTCGGTGGTTGAAGATAGGGAATAGGGAATCGTGTATCTAGAAAGAGCTACTGCGGTGAGATTGATTCCGTTGAACATGATTTCAAGTGACATCAACACAGCAATGGCGTGTTTTTTTGATAAAGCCCCGTATAGTCCTATTGAAAAAAGTATGGCACCGATTATTAGGAATTTTTCTAAGTCCATTTTATTTGCCCCTCACGAGGGCCAATGCCCCTAACACCGCCGCCAATAAAAGAACTGAAACTACTTCAAAAGCCAGAACAAAATCTCTTAGTAAAAGTTCAGCCAAATTAGGTATTGAATTAGCAAAAATTTCGCCCGAATCACCCAATTCTTTACCAATGAAGGACCATTCTGTTTGTGTTATTGCGTATATACAGAGCCCCATGAAAATCAAGGAAATGACCGCTACCGGTAGTCTAAAAGAATGTGAAGGGCTTCCTTCTTCAAGGTCTCGGGTCATTAAAATGGCAAAAATAATTAATACTGATATCGCACCGACATAAACCATTAGTTGTACCCCTGCAAGGAATTCAGCCCTTAGGAGTATGAACATCCCAGCGGTTCCCAAAAGGGTAACTATTAGGAATAGTGCGGCCCTAAACAAATCTCTTATTTGAACTACTGCTATAGCTGAAACGAGTGTAGATGCAGCTATCACATAGAAGGCTATTTCGACAATGATGGTGTTCTCAGTACCTTGGCCTAGCATTATCTGTTTGCCCATCTATCTTGTTGTTCTTTTAGTGTTGGTTTTTCATGCCTTCCAACTTGTTCCCATGTTGCATTGGAGCCTTTTATTGGATCATGACCCTGATCAGTTAATTGCGGTCGGAACCAAGTGCTGGGTTTTTTGTCAGCTTTTTTAAGTCTTTCTACGTCAATTACCAAGTCGTCTCTCTTGTACGTACCTTCTTCAAATCCGCTGCCCATATGGAGTGCATCGTATGGGCATGCTTCAACGCACAATCCACAGAACATACAACGGCCGATATCAATATCAAAGGTGTCAATATCGTAACTTTGTCCTTCTTGTGCATTAATTCCTGAGGTGTCTGTCACTATTTTTATAATTCCTAAGGGACAATATTTGGCACAGCTCGCACATCCTGTACATCTGTTGTCATACCAAGCAAACTCCTCCCCTCTGAATCTAGGGTGTTGAGGCATTCTTTGAGGCACGGACTCTAACCCAATGCAAGATCTGATAGTCTTTAACGGATTGGTCATTATGAAACTAAAAACGTTTTTATTTTGAGCCTTAGCTAAATCCAGTGGACTTGCCTTCTTGTCAGGATATTGCACCACATTGAATTGACGGCTGGGCAATACGAAATTTGTCATCGTAACAACTAGGCCCTTGAATATTCCACTGCCGTACATTTTTATTGTCCCCCTGTTCTCATATTTGCGAGAGGTGATGGTACAGGTTCAGGTCTGCTAAGTTTTTTGCGACCAAAAACGTTGATCATAATTGCAATTATGATGATACCAACTATCCAATTCACCACTCCCATTATCAACATGTCTGATTTGGTAAGGGTTTCATCTCCGTTGGTGAGAACAATATACTCTACTGCTATAAGAAATATATTAAAAAGTCCAAGGCCGAATAGTGCTTTCCAAGCAAAACCCATAATTTGATCGATTCTTAATCGGGGCCAAGTTGCCCTGAACCACAAAAGAACGAAGATCACTATAATCATTTTGATAACGAACCAAATTTGCCCAGGTATCGGGTCAAACCCACTCGTTCCACCCAGGAACAAAGTTGTTACTATTGCGGCTGTAATTATCGGCGCCATGAATTCAGCTAAGAATAAGATCGCAAATTTTATACCACTGTATTCGGTGTTATAACCAGAACCCAATTCTGATTCAGCTTCTATTTGATCAAAGGGCGTCCTACTCATTTCTGCAGTTGCAGCCGCCATGAAAACGAAGAATCCAATTGGCATTACGAAGATGAACCAGAGTGACTGAGTTTTGACGATTTCTGTTAAGGCAAGGGATCCTGAAACTAAAAGTACCCCTGTTATGCCTAATGCCATGGGAATTTCATAACTTATTAGCATTGCTGCACCACGCATCGACCCTAATATGGCGTATTTATTGCGAGATCCCCAGCCGGCCATGAATATGGCTATGGAGTTGACTGATGTGACGCCTACTATAAATAGTACTCCTATGTTTAGGCTGCCTAGGAATGAATCATCTGACAACGGTATCACTGCAACAATCAGCAATGTAGGTGCAAGTAGAGCAATTGGTGCTAGAGTAAAGACCGCTTTGTCGGCTTCGTCCGGTACAGTGTCCTCCTTTAATATCAGTTTTATAACATCCGCAAATGGTTGCAAAATTCCAAATGGGCCATGCCTGTTTGGACCTCTTCTAGCATGAAATCTTCCTATAGCGCGTCTTTCAAACCATGTGTAAAAAGCTGTTGATAGAATCATCACGTTTATTACAACAAACGAAAAGGTAATAGCAGCTGCAAGGTAGAACATCCAGGAAGCAGAATCATTTAAACCTAAAGATGTGAGTATGTCTCGATATATGTCGTAGAAGTTATAGAACCCTATGAATCCTGAGAGGTCGATCATTATCGGTCCACCTCGCCAAGTACTATGTCAATTGATCCGAAAATTGTTATCAAATCTCCCATTTTCCAACCAAGTAACATGTCTTTTAATGGTGTTAGATTTATGAAAGAAGGGGCCCTCACTTTACACCTATACGGGGCAATACTCCCATCACTAACCATGTAAAAACCGAGTTCTCCTTTAGGCCCTTCAACGGCTGAATACGCCTCGCCTTTCGGAGGACGAATAAAAAATGGTGTAGGAGTCCTGATGGGGCCACTCCCAATTTGATCCAGACACTGAGATATAAGGGAAACACTTTCCCTCATCTCCAATAGCCGCACGTAATATCTATCAAAGGTGTCTCCAAGGGCCCCGATCGGAACATTAAATTTTAGCCGGTCATATATTTCGTAAGGGTCAGATTTCCTCAAATCCCATTTTACTCTTGAAGCCCTTAAATTTGGCCCAGATATTGATGAATCAATAGCCAAAGCGTCGGAAATCACCCCGACTTCCTTAGTTCGTGCTAGGACGATTTCATTTGAGGTTATCAATCCTTCCAAATCATCAAGATAGTGAGGCAAGTCCCCAAGGGTTTTGTTCAAAGAATTCCAAAATTCTTCAGGTGCATCCTGGAGCACTCCACCTGGTCTCATGTAACTCAAGGTAATTCGTGCACCGCAAAGCATCTCAAAAAGATCCAAGATTTTTTCCCGTTCTCGGAAGCAATACATTAACGGTGTTGCTAGGGCACCTAGGTCATTCAGAAGAAATCCAGTTGCCATAAGGTGGCTCGCTATACGTTGGAGTTCCGCACTAATTACCCTGATGTATTGAGCTCTTTCGGGCACCTCTATGTCGGCGAGTTTTTCTACTGTCCTTACATAAGCCAAGTTATTGGACATGCTGGCAACGTAGTCCATGCGGTCTGTGAGCGTGACGATTTGAACGTAGTTTCTACTTTCTGCTAGCTTTTCTGTGCCTCTATGGAGATAACCGAACACGGGTTCGACATCTATGATTTCTTCACCATCAAAGGTGACTCTGAGTCGAAAAACACCGTGGGTGCTGGGATGCTGGGGTCCCAAATTTATTGTTACGGGTTCGGTCCTTATACTACTCATTTTTTAGCCCAGATAGTCTTTTCTGAGTGGATGCCCATCGAACCCTTCCCATAGTAGTATTCTTTTCAAGTTTGGATGCCCCTCAAAAGTGATCCCCATAAGATCCCAAATTTCTCGTTCTTGTAAATCGGCACCCCTCCATATGTGTGATACGGAAGGCACAGATAAAGATTGCCGTCCTGAACATTTGGATTTTATTACAGCACTACGATTGGTTCTCATAGATAGAAGATGGTAAACCAGTTCGAAATACTCCACATAATCAACAGCTGTTATAGAAGTTAGGTATGACAAATCTAAGTTTTCAGGGTCTTTTAATGTTGAGCAAACTTCAGATAACATCTGAGGTTGTACCCAGATGCTTGACTCGTCAAAGTGAGAAACTGCGCTAGGCACCTTTTCATCTATCACAGATCGAAGTTCACTGATTGTGATACCGGTTGTCAATTTCCCCTCTGCTTATTCTTTATCGAATAACGGCGAATTTTTTCATGTAATTGCATGATTCCATATAGAAGGGCGTCTGGTCTTGGTGGGCACCCTGGGACATAAACGTCTACAGGTATTATGTGATTTACACCAGGTACCACACTATATGAACCATAATATGGCCCCCCGCTAGTTGCACAAACTCCCATCGATATTACCCATCTGGGCTCTGCCATTTGTTCATACACTCTCTCTATAGCAGGAGCCATTTTCCAGGTCACGGTACCAGCAATTATCATCAAATCGGCCTGTCGCGGAGAGGGTCTAAATACTTCCATTCCAAAACGTGATATATCAAATCTCGACATTGCGCTTGCCATCATTTCGAATGCGCAACAGGCTAACCCAAAGGAAAGAGGCCATACAGCAGATTTTCGTCCCCAGTTAACTAGAGCGTCGACCGATGTAACAGCGACATTCCTATCAAGGTCATCCGGTACTTCAAGAATAGGTTCAGAAAGAGCCTCCGTATGAGTCTTTTTAAGGTGATTAACGTAATCTCCCTCACTTTTGTCTAGGTCCCAAGTAGTGCTATGAAGAGGAATAATAGTTGTCTCATCATTAGCTGGGTTTAACTCTGGATTCATATGTTCAACTCCATTCAAGTGACCCTTTTTTCCATGCGTATGCCCACCCCAAAACTAATATACCTATGAAAATGAGCATTTCTGCTAAAACATAGAGCCCGAATTCGGCGGACATTGTTCCAAAGCTAGCAGCCCACGGGAATAGAAATATAACTTCAACATCAAAAATAACGAAGAGCAAAGCGATACTGTAATATCTGAAATTAAAATTGCTCCATTTCTCAGTTATGGTTTCGAAACCACATTCATAGATGCTATTTTTTACGGATGAAGGATTTTTTGGTCTTATTCCCAAGACCGATAAAAACCAGGATATTAGCAGCATTCCCGTAGGCACTGCGACGGCGAGAGCCGCAAATACGGCTATAACACCATATTGTCTGAAATATTCGTCGAGCATTTTCCGACCGTGTTTAAGAGTTTTTTGTATGCATAAACAAGCATTATTTCGCTGTTCATTTATGCTAAATCCACCGCCGAAATATAGCATGAATTATAGTGTATAAGCAAGCTGATCCAAGATTGTTTTTATACGTTACAAGCTCATATAGAATTTTCATTTACCCAGAAATTAAAAACAGCAAGTGATATTCATTAGAAGGTGGGATTAATATTAGAATTAAGGAAATAATAAACAATTGTAGGTTTGCAAACCCTGAAACCATGAACACTACAAAACTGGAAAGGTCGATGATATGCCAGATATTCTAGATCAGTATCGCGAAATTATTGAGGTGAGGTTGCAGCAGGATGTTCCAGAAAATGAGTCAGAAGTCTATAAGATGCTACGATATTGCATGGGTTGGGCTGATAAGGATGGGAATCCCACGGATTTCACCGTAGGTAAATTATTAAGGCCATCTCTCTGTCTGTTTGCATGTGAGTCACTGGGTACCTCTCCGGAACGGGCATTGCATGCAGCTGTAACTCTTGAACTAATCCACAATTTTTCTTTAATCCATGATGAAATTCAGGATTTTGATCAAAACAGGCATCACAGGCCTACTCTGTGGACCTTGTGGGGTGTCCCGAAAGCATTAATTGCAGGCGATGTTCTTAAGATAATGGCTGAGTCGGCTTTTACAAATTTGCCTCATTCTGAGCCTGTTGCGAACTCGATCAAATGTATGTCTTTGGTCACGGAAGCCTGTCTGGAAATGATAGAAGGTCAGTACTTAGATATCAATTTTGAAGGTAGAATCGATATAGGTTTGGAACAATACATGAATATGATTTCGCTTAAGACAGGTGCATTGATTAGATGTTCGGTGGAAGTTGGGGCAAATGTCGCAAGTCCCGGTAATTTTGATATTACAAATAAATTTAGGCGTTCTGGCATTTATCTGGGTTATTTATTCCAAATAACTGATGACATTTTAGGTGTTTGGGGATTAGAGGAAGAGACAGGTAAGTCTATTGGATCCGATTTAAAAAGAAAGAAAAATTCGTTGCCGATAGTTTACGCGATGGCTGCGTCTAGCAAAAGTTCCAAAAATGCCATCCAACGTGTTTATAGCAAAGAAGAACTGTCCGATAATGATGTTCAGGAAATTTTAGAAATTTTAGAAACTACAGAGAGTAGAGTCTATTGTCAGGATTTAGCGGAAATCTACGCCAGAAAGGCGATAAACGTTATTCGTGATGCTAATATTGAGCCTGAAAAGCTGAAAGAATACCAAGATTTGTGTGAATATCTGACTGTGCGAAAATTTTAATTGCGTGGGATAGGCGCGAGCTAATTCTAATAAATGGACAGATACACCTACGTTAAATTAACCAATTATGAAAGTAATTATAGTTTCTCAAAATAGCATTAGAAAAGGCCTTCTCAGGGCTAATGGTTTTGAAATGGGAACTAAAATAGGTGCTTTTACTTTATACAAGTCGTCAAAGACCTCGGATATAGTCGTTCATTCTAGTGGGGTTACTGTCTCCTTAGAGAAAGACTTGTTAGATTTGTTTGATAAATATAAACCCCTCTTTGTAGTGTCGCTAGGTTTTGCTGCCTCCATAGATCAGAATGTGAAAATCGGGTCGGTTTTAATGTTTGAGAATATCTCGGTTGTTACAGGTCCTATGGCATTGTGGAATCGTGATGATGCACAAAGTTTGGTGGCACCAATTAATCGTCCCATTTCAGCCCTGTTTGAAACTTTGGATGAGAACAGAGGCTGGTTTTATGAGGGCTCTTTACTAACGACCCCAAGGATGGTGACGACTTCCAAGATGAAACATTGGCTATCTAAGGAATTCGATGTTTGTGCCATCGATGAGGATGGGTTTTACATTGCCAGCGTGTGCAGAGATAGACAATTACCCTGCGCTGTTATTAGAGGTATTAATAATGACCATAAAACAAATTCACCTTATTTAACCGAATTGTATGGCCAACGAGATAATTTAAAATTTTGGAGAATCTTTGCAAGGCCACATCGTTATCTAAGTTGCGTTAAAATATATTTTCGTAATTTAAAGGCTCACAAAAAGTTAGAGCGCCTGATGGATCGTGTTCTTGGATTGGAGATTCATTAGGAATAATTTTGGTATCAAATGTAATGTCCTGTTGCTATATAGCTTTGATAGGTAGTTAGTCTGGTCCATAATGGTTAAAATAACGTTTTAAAGAGAGAAACAGGGTAGGAAAAAGGAATATAATAATGAGAGTTACGGAGTCCGTAATGAAGTCATGTTCATTCACCCTTAACATAACACCGCAAACGGCACCTGAGTTCATAGATATTACTAGTAGAGTACAAGAACATGTGGAAGAATCCGGCATAAAGAATGGAATATTAACTGTATTCTCGCGCCACACCACGGCTGCGATAATAATACAGGAAAATGAACCCCTGTTATTGGAAGATTTTAAAAACTTCCTGGACTGTGTTGCGCCGGAGGAAGCTGACTACAGGCATAACGATTTCAATACACGTACTGTCCATATGCATGAGGATGAATGCCCTAACGGTCATTCCCATTGTCGCCAACTTGTGCTAGGTACCAGTGAATCAGTTCCTTTAATTCAAGGAAAAATGTCTTTAGGACAATGGCAGAGGATTTTTTTTGTGGAATTAGATAAGGATAGAGCAGGACAAATTGATGGGAGACAAGTAGTGGTACAAGTGATTGGGCAATCTTAAAATCTTTATTCACATTATTTTCCAAACGTAGACAAGGTGCACGAATTATAGAGTTATGAATATTATTATTGATTGCGACCCAGGTACTGATGATGCGATAGCAATGTGTGTGGCAATGGGATCTGACTTGGTGAATCTTCTTGGTGTCACAATAGTTGGTGGTAATGTACATAGAGCGGTGGGGGCCAGAAACGCAAGGAATGTGTTGTCCTACATAGACAAATCTCAAATTCCGGTATTTTTGGGTGCTAGCAGACCACTGAAGGGTGTTTTTAAGTATGCTTACCAATACCATGGTACGAATGGTATTTGTACGTCAATTCCGAATCAAAAGAAGCCTCAAAAAAATGACCAAAATGCAGTGGATTTCATATTAACGGCCCTAAAACAAAATTTGCAGGGAATCACTCTTGTTGCTCTTGGCCCGTTAACTAACATAGCGGAAGTTTTGAGAACTAACGCGGATGCTCTCACTAACATAGATAGAATATATGTCATGGGTGGAGCTTTCAGAACTGCCGGTAACGTTACTCCCCATGCCGAATTCAATATATATCAAGACCCCGAGGCGGCTAATATTGTATTTGGATCACATATCCCTGTTTCAGTGGTTGGTTTGGACGTCTGTAAATCTGTTTATGTTTCAAGGTATTCCAATCCTTGGTTAGACGGTCACACAAAAAGAGAAAAATTGTGTGCGGATATTCTCGAAGGGTGGTTTGATTTCAGGATCAATGATGATAAATATGAACTTTGTGATCCTCTGACAATTGCTGCTGCCATCAATTCTGACTTACTTACATATGAAACTGCTAAAATTCGTGTGGTTGAAAATGGTGTTGAAAAAGGTAAGACGATTGCTGACTTTGGTGAATGTGGAGTTGAGGTAGCGACGAGTGTTGATGCTGGCATTGCCTATCAACGCATCACGACCCTTATATCTGTATAAGGTATTATTTTGACCATATCTGGCTTTAAATGATATATTTTTAAAGGATTGTTGACTTAAATGCTCAAGAAATACTTTTCTTTGGGTAATTGGTACCATTATTGCGTTATGAAAGGCACCTGTGTAATTAATTTAATTGAGGCGCGGTTGTGACTGAGCAAAATATAATTTCCAGACAAACTGGGGTTGAAGACAAGCAGTATAAATGGGGATTCGAATTTGATATAGATTCCGATGTGGCCCCCAAAGGCTTAACGGAGGATACAATTCGATTTATATCTGCCAAAAAGAATGAGCCAAAATGGTTGTTAGAATGGCGATTGAAGGCTTACAGTCACTGGCAATCCTTAGGTGAAGATTCTGCACCGAAATGGGCGCAAGTAAAATTCGATGATATTGATTATCAAGACATAATTTATTATTCGGCGCCCAAGTCAAAAGAAAATGCCCCCCAGAGTCTTGATGAAGTGGATCCTGAATTAGTAGAAGCTTTTGACAAACTGGGAATTCCTCTGGAAGAACAAAAAAAGCTTACAGGAGTTGCAGTAGATGCGGTTTTAGATAGCGTATCGGTTGCCACCACATACCAAGATACCTTAAAAAAGGCTGGGGTTATTTTCTGTCCTATAAGTGAAGCGGTGCAAAAATATCCAGAATTGGTGCAAAAATATTTGGGATCAGTAGTTCCCTACAGTGATAACTTCTATGCGACTCTGAATTCGGCGGTTTTTAGCGATGGATCTTTTTGTTACGTGCCTCCTGGAGTTAGATGTCCTATTGAACTAATGACTTACTTTCGGATCAATGCAGTTGATTCTGGGCAGTTTGAACGGACCTTGATCATAGCGGATGAAGGTAGTTACGTCAGTTATCTTGAAGGTTGTACAGCGCCAATGCGAAAGACTCACCAACTGCATGCAGCTGTTGTAGAGCTGGTTGCATTAGAAGGTGCTGAAATCAAATATTCGACCTTGCAAAACTGGTATCCGGGTGACAAAGAGGGGAATGGTGGAGTGTATAACTTTGTCACAAAAAGAGGTGCGGCCCGCGGGAATAACTCAAAGATATCTTGGACTCAGGTCGAAACAGGTTCGGCGATTACATGGAAATACCCTAGTGTGATTTTGCAGGGGGATAACTCGATTGGAGAGTTCTACTCAGTTGCTCTGGTAAACAATTACCAACAAGCTGATACTGGGACAAAAATGATACATATTGGGAAAAACACGAAAAGCACAATTATCGCAAAAGGGATTTCTGCGGGTAAGGCCCAGAATACCTACAGAGGTCAAGTCTCAATTTTACCAAAAGCTTCCAACGCGAGAAATTTTACTCAATGTGATTCGTTACTCATAGGTGATGAATGTGGCGCACACACGGTTCCATATATTGAGGTTAGAAATTCCACTGCAAAGATGGGGCACGAAGCAACCACATCGAGGGTTAACGATGATCAATTGTTTTACCTGCAACAGAGAGGAATTGATCTTGAAGAAGCTAATTATATGATAATCAATGGTTTTTGCCGGGGCATATTTAAGGAGTTGCCGTTTGAATTTGCCATGGAAGCATCTCAATTACTACGGGTAAGTCTGGAAGGAACGGTTGGATAGATTTGAATAAAGAACTTGAACCGATGATGGAAATTAAAGATCTTCATGTCAGTGTTGAAGGTAATGAGATTCTGAAAGGAATTGAATTGACTATTCAAGCTGGTGAGGTCCATGCGATTATGGGGCCGAATGGATCTGGTAAAAGTACTCTAGCTAACGTTGTAGCTGGGCGGCCAGGGTATGAAATTACTTCTGGAACCATATGCTATAAGGGAGAGAGTATTTTGGGGTTTGAACCTGATATGAGGGCTAGAAAAGGGATATTTTTGGCGTTTCAGTATCCTGTTGAATTGCCAGGTGTAAGGACCTGGCAATTTCTAAAAGCCTCCCTTGACTCAGTTAGATCTCAAAGAGGGTTGGAAGAATTGTCCATTCGTGATTTTGACAAATTGCTAGAGAAAAAAAGACTTGAAGTTGAAATGCCTAGTGATTTGGTAAAAAGATCAGTGAATGAAGGTTTCTCGGGTGGTGAAAAAAAACGCAACGAAATCCTACAGTTGTCACTTTTAAATCCAGATTTAGCACTTTTGGATGAAACGGATTCTGGTTTGGATATAGACGCCCTTAGAATCGTTTCTGAAGGAGTGAATAAGTACCGAGGCTCTGATAAATCAGTCATGCTAGTTACGCACTATCAAAGGATATTGGATTATATCGCTCCAGATTATGTCCATGTTTTGTTAAACGGGAAAATAGTGAAATCAGGTAATAGTGAATTAGCTAGAGAACTTGAAAAAAAAGGTTACGAATGGGTTAGAGAACATTCTATTGTCGGAAATGATGACGCAAATAGTTAACGGAGCCCAAACAATTGACCATTACAAATCTGATTTTCAGAAGCAAGAATCCATTTCAGTGTGGTTGCAAGACATTCGATCTAATGCAATGGAAACTTTTGAAGTTGTAGGTTTACCGGTTAAACGTCGCGGCAATGAAAAGTGGAAATACACCAATATATCTGCAATAGCTCAAACTAATTTCGAACCTGCCCAGAAGATAGATGTTGGACTTGAAGCTATAAAAAATGTCGCTCCGTGGGACGATGCTTGGACGAATTTGGTTTTTGTAAACGGATTCTATAATAGTGAACTGTCGTCTTCTTTGGATGAAGCTCCCTACATTTACCCTCTTTCTGGATTTGTTAGTAGTAATTATCAAAATTCCGATATCTACGATCCTATTGGTAAATATATCGACTATTCAGATGATGGGTTCGCTGCACTCAACACCGCCTTTTTAAAAGACGCTATGGTAGTGAACATACCAGAAAATTTCTGTGTTAAATCTCCAATAAATGTTATTTTTTACAATACAGGAATAACTGGATCTGTAAATCATCCTCGTTTTCTTATGGTTGCCAACAAGGATAGTAAAGTATCGCTTATAGAGAGTTTTGTAGGGGAAGGTGATGATGTTTCTTTGACTAATTCTGTTTCAGAGATTGTGGGTAGGGAAGGGGCCGAAATTGATCACTACAGGATTATGGGGCAATCAGAGCATGCTTTTGATGTTGGATACGAGAGAGTCATGTTGTCGGATAATTCCTCTTTCAGATCAACTTCATTCTGTAAAAGTGCGAAAATTGGGCGTTATGATCTTAATGTGTGTATAAATGGTACCGATGCTTCGTGTGAATTAAATGGCCTATACACAACGAATGGAACCTCCCACATTGATAATTACATCAATATTGATCATGTTGCTCCTAATGGTAGAAGCGATTTGCTGTATAAAGGGATATTAGATGGTAAATCAAAGGCTGTGTTTGGCGGTACAGTTATGGTTCGTAAATCTGCACAGAAAACGGAATCTACCCAATCTGATAAGAATCTGGTTTTATCTTCTCATGCAGAGGTAAACAGCAAGCCTTCCCTGTACATATATGCTGATGACGTGCAATGTGCACATGGGGCGACTGCCGGCAATATTGATTCCGACACCCTGTTTTATATGATGAGTAGAGGCCTTGATATTCAGGCCGCAAGCAAACTTCTAATATATGGTTTTGCGGAAGAAATCATAAGTAAAGTAGATATTCGTTCGTTGAGAAATTATCTGGAGAGTGAAATTCTTTCTTCGTTGCCGGACCATAGGTTTGAATTCTAAGATGTATGACTTTGATGACTTATACCAAGATATTGTGATGGACCACAGTCGACGTCCTAGGAACTATGGGTCTATGGAGCAGCCAACTTCAAGTACTGATGGTCATAACCCTCTTTGTGGAGATGAGATTACCGTATTCTTGAAGCTAGAAGATAACAAAGTGATTGAAGTTTCTTTTGAGGCCGATGGATGTGCGATATCCAAATCCTCTGCTTCAATGATGACTGAAGGGATAAAAGGCAAAAGTGTGCCTGAGGCGATGAACGTTTTTGAGGCTTTTCGATCTCTATTAACGCAAGACAAACTTGATGACGAACAGATCGAATTGTTAGGTGATCTTGAGATCCTTAAAGGAGTATCTAATTATCCGACTCGGATCAAATGTGCAACTCTTTCATGGCATACTCTCAAGGCTGGTTTGGAAGGGAATGAAGAAAAATCCGTCTCAACGGAATGAGTAAAAACCGGATTAAGTTAATTTGTGGGGTGATAGATGCGTGTTCCGATAAGAGTTGATTATGGAGTTAGAGCATTAGTGGATCTTGCTATTAACGGTAATGAATCCGGACCTGTACGATCTGTTGATATATCTAAAAGGACTGCTATCCCGAAGGCTTATTTGGCTCAGGTGTTGCATGCACTTAAAATGGATGGTTTTGTCAGTAGTACACGTGGCCCTAGTGGAGGGCACTTACTAGCCAGAAGGTCGTCAGAAATTAAGATAAGTGATGTAATGCATTGCTTGGACGGCAAAGAAAATCTGATCAAATGTTTTGACGATGTTGGGTTTTGTTGTAATGTCCCTACGTGTGCTCAACGTGAGGTTTGGCAGGATGTTGAAAAGGTCGTTTATGACTTGCTTGCCTCAATCTCAATTGATGATCTTGTGGAAAAGACATCCAAGATGACTACTGAGGTTAATTTTAGGTAAATATGGTTATTGTTTTATGTTTGATGTAAATGAAATAAGAAAAGATTTTCCTATTTTAGATAGGAAAATAAATGGGAACCCTCTGATTTACATGGATAATGCTGCCACAACTCAGAAACCCAAGAAAGTTATAGACGCTCTTGTTGAATATTATGAACAATATAATGCAAATGTTCACAGAGGTGTTCATACCCTGAGCATGGAAGCCACCGAGAAATTTGAAGAGGCTCGAAATAAAGTTGCTAATTTCATTAACGCCGAAAGACCGGAATCAATTATATGGACAAGGAACGCTTCAGAGTCTTTGAACTTGGTATCGCATAGTTGGGGTAATGCGAATATCTCTGAAGGTGATGAGATATTGTTGACTCCTATGGAACATCACAGCAATCTTGTTCCTTGGCAAGAAATAGCAAGAGAGAAAGGGGCCAAAATTCGTTTTATTCCGATGCATGAAGACGGAACTTTGGATATATCGGATATTGGGAAAGTATTAAACCATCGAACAAAATTGGTTTCTGTTGTACACATGTCCAACGCTTTGGGCACCATAAACCCTGTAAAAGTTCTGGGTGACTATGCTCATTCAGTTGGGGCTAAATTCTTGGTTGATGGGGCACAAAGTGTTCCGCATATGGTTACAGATGTTCAAGATATAAAATGTGATTTCCTGGTTTTTTCAGGACATAAAATGATGGGGCCAACTGGCATAGGGGCCCTGTATGTTGATATGGAAATTTTGGAAACTATGGAGCCGATTTACACAGGTGGAGAAATGGTACTGGAAGTGACTTATGAAAAAGCTTCATGGGCAGATCTGCCCATGAGATTTGAAGCAGGCACCCCAAACATAGCGGATGTAATAGCCCTAGGACATGCAGTTGACTACCTGACGTTTTTGGGAATGGATAATGTGTGTGAGTATGAAGAAAGGCTTACGAAATATGCCATGGAAAAGTTTGCTGATCTTGAGCCTATGGGAGTTCATTTATTTGGCCCTACAGATCTGGGTAAAAAAGGGGGAATATTGTCCTTCAATGCGTCAGATGTCCATCCACATGATCTAGGTACCTTAT
>CAZUHE010000002.1:2075-41625 GCA_964620395.1 uncultured Dehalococcoidia bacterium | reverse complement strand
TATTGAAGCATCCTTTCATGCCCCGTCAGAAGACTTGAATCCAATGGGTCAAATAACAAACTTTCTGTCGTCATGTCATAAATGATCCGAGTCTCTTCTCGACCATCAACAGACTTCCTCAACTTAAAACCGACCTTTGTACCGGCATCAGCGGGAATCTCGAATCTCGCTTTTATTTCAAGACTGTCTCCATATACATTATTTAATTCAGCATTTGGAGTTTCTGAAATACTTACATTGTGAAATTCTCGGTGATTTTTCCTAAGGGATTTCAATTCAGGAACAGGTTCAAAGCCCAAGGTGTTATCGGGTAGCAATGTGACTACTCTCGGTATAGAAAACATACCATTCCACCCATTTGACGGAGCCGGTGATTCATTAGGTTCGCAAATCCAACCAACCATAAGACGACGTTCAGACCCATTTACACCCTTGTCATCAGTCATGTGAGGATTAGGGGCATAGAATTCTATTCCATAGTCTAATATTCCTTCGTATTCTGGCGTGAATGTATGAGTAGCAGAATCATAGGTACCCACAAAATAGGGAACCACACCAATTCCTATGATCATCACATGCTTAGATCCGAAAGGAAGCAGATAAGGCAGCTCCCAATGATCTCCATAATCCCCGTTTTCGCCCGTGAATATCCTCCCGACATATTTCCAATCTTCAAGATTTTGAGAACTGTGCAAAAGAGCTGCCCCATTGCCTCGGTAGGAACCCCCAACCAATTGATACCACGTATCATCATCCTTCCAAATTTGGGCATCGTGATGAGTACGAGTTCCTGGATAAGGAGGTTCAGTCATTATGGGTTTGGAGTGTTTCTTCCATGTCACCATACCGTCTGTACTCTTGGCCATCAAACCATATTGCCTGATTGCTTGACGCTTTCTTCCACGCCATCCCGGACCCATAGCTAAACCAGTCCCAGTGTATATAGCAGTAGGAATTCCATCATCGTCAATAAAAACATTACCAGATCTAACCCCTTCATTATCGTAGACAGTGTCTGGAGACATTGCGATGGGCAGGTCTCTCCAATGGACAAGGTCTTCACTAACAGCATGGGCCCAATGAACAATTCCGTGGGTAACACCGTAAGGGTTGTAAAGGTAAAACATATGGTATTCCCCGTTCCAATAAATTGGGTGAGCATCATTGACCCAGTTTGAAGGAGATTGAAAATGATACTGGGGACGATGGGGATCGGAAGCCATCGATTTACGTTTTTCAACCGCTTCCTTAGAGAATTGATCGAGATCCATAACGGCTCCTTTGCAAATTTGGATGAGCTCTGATTGTAGACTATGATTGGGGAATACTGAAACTGAAGGAGACGGTCATGAAATATGCCATTGTCGGCACAGGTGGGAGAGCAACCTCCTACATCGATCCCCTGGTAAATGAATATCATGCGGACCACGAATTAGTAGCATTGTGTGATCCTAATCCACACAGAATTAACTATCATCGTGACAGAGTTAATTCCTTTAAACCTGGTTTTGAGGTTCAGGGATTCAGTTCACAAGCATTTGATGAAATGATCAAATCAAAATCACCTGATGTTGTGATCGTTACAACTGTTGATTCCGAACACGACAAATACATAATCAAATCTCTGGAATCAGGGTGCAATGTGGTAACAGAAAAACCCATGACAATATCCGCAGAAAAATGCAGCAATATACTCAGAGCTGTTAATGAAACTGGACTCAACCTTAGAGTCGCATTTAATTACAGATGGGGAGACGGAGCCAGTCGAGTCAAAGAGCTACTTTCGAAATCGATTGGGCCAGTACATCACGTCAGTTTTCAGTATCTTCTCGATACTGATCATGGTGCTGACTATTTCCGAAGATGGCATCGCAACAAGGTAAATTCAGGAGGTCTATTAATTCACAAAGCGACTCACCATTTCGATCTGATCAACTGGTGGACCAATTCTGTTCCAGATACTGTTTACGGTATTGGAAAACTGGCTTTTTACGGAAACAAAGGTGGTCCAGCACAGGAATACAGATCTCTTTCTGAAGACAACCCATTCGAACTGGACTTGTCTTCCTCGGATCAATTAAAAGGATTATATTTGGATGCAGAGCCGTATGACGGATATCGAAGAAATCAAGACGTATTCAGCGAGGGGATTGATATCGAGGATACGATGAGTGTAGTCGTGAAATACCGAACCGGAATACATTTGAGTTACTCTCTGGTCGCATACTCATCCATGGAAGGATTCACTGTAACTTTTCATGGCGAAAAAGGCCGTCTCCATTACGAAGAGATTCACCATTCCCACACAAGAACTGGATCCTCACCCAAAAAAGGATCGTATTCAGACGACCGATCATCCAACATTACGATACAAAAATTATTCCAAGAATCTAGCCAAGAAAATATTCCCATGCAAAAAGGTGGGCACGGTGGTGCAGATCCTCTAATGATGAGATCCATTTTCACAGGAGAGTCCGACAAGAATCTTCAACGGTCTGCAGGCCATCAACAAGGGGCTGCTTCCATGTTAATTGGAGCGGCGGCCAACATCTCAATTCGTGACGGAAACAGCCAAAATATCAAGGATTTGTGTCCGCTTTTGGGCCCCGCCAAGGAACTTTCTGAACTCACTTAATAGCCTGATTAGCCTTCCACCAGAGGAACTTAAGCGAACTCCGGTTACATAGTAGTACTTATCCGCTTCCACCAAGAGGGACACGTTGGAGACCTCCTCCACAGTCCTCGCATTTCCCAGGGATATGTCACTTAACGTGGCCTAATCGTATTTAATTGAGAAGCCGTCCCCATCAGGCTACACCAGTTTGCACATCGTACTAGCAATCTAATAGGATGGGGGGTCCATAATCAACTTAACAAGTAACCTTAGAGTATTGTGAGGACATATTGATAATAACGGTTAAAGGCCCTCTGCAAAAAAACAGACTCGGCAGGACTCTACCTCACGAACATGTAATTGAAACAGCGCCGGGATTCGAAAACCTTTTTCCCGAAATAAATCATCGCGACACTGTACTGCAAAAAGCCAAAAAAGAATTCCGTGAATTATATGATCTAGGTATCAGAAGTGTGATAGACACGACCACATACGATATAGGACGAGATCCAGAATTCTTGCTAGCTCTCTCTGAAGCATCCGACATAAACATTATCTGCAGCACTGGATGTTATTTTCAAATCACCCCAGCGTTTTCTAATCAAAGTGAAATTGAAATCACTAAATTATTTATAAGGGAAATTGAACAAGGAATTGGTACCAGTGGCATTAAACCTGGCGTAATTAAAGTAGCTACGGGATCTGAAGGATTTACTGATATTACACACAAGATGTTTCGTGCTGCCTCTAAAGCACATCTGGAAACAGGTACACCCATCACAACCCACACCTGGGCCCAAGGGGAAACTGGACTTGGACAACTTGAAATATTCGACGGCTTTGGAATTGATTTGTCTAATGTCTGTATTGGACATTCCGATGACTCGAAAGATATCAAATACTTGAAAAAACTTTGCGAAAGCGGGGCCTTTGTAGCTTTTGACAAACTGTATCCCGTCGACAGGCATGGAGAATCTCCCAACATTGAAGCCCGTGTAGAAAATTTGGCCATACTAATAGAATCGGGATATTCACACTGTCTGTTTATGAGTCATGATTGGTCCATATACGCTCCAGCATTTTGGCCAGAGCTGGAAGAGGCGGATCGAAAAAAACAAAATCCTTATGGATATAAATTCATATCCATAAAAGTGGTACCAGATCTTTTGGACAGATCGGTGGAGCAACAAACAATTGACCAAATAATGATCAACAATCCTGCCGAGTTTTTAAACATATCAAAATAGATTTACCAAAAACAACCAGACTATTAGGTCAGTCAATATTCCTCTGTTAATATCGTTTTCATAAAATTGATCGACCTGATAATTTATCTGGAGTGAACCTATGTCGTACCGGGATGATGACTTTCTTAAACAGCACATCTCCGACATAATTTCCTTCTATCATCCCAATTGTGTTGATAATGAATATGGAGGCTACATCAACCAGTTAAGGGATGATGGTTCCGTGTTCGACCGTATGACGAAACATCTTGTTGGAACATGTCGATTCATCTACAACTACTCAATTGCTTCCATAGTATTGGAAGACCAAGATTACAAACACGAGGCAGAGCGCGGTTTGCAATTCCTAACCGAAGTTCATCGCCAAGGCGATGGTGGCTTTGCATGGCTACTCCAAGGGAAAGAAGTAGAAGACGGAACCCGCCACTGTTATGGTCACGCATTTGTTCTCCTAGCAGCGGCAGCGGCCGCAAAGACGGGCATCGATGGAGCTGCACAACTTTGTTCAGAAATATATCAGCTTTTGGAGACTAGATTCTGGGAATCTGAATTCCAATTGTACGTAGATGAGATAGGACCCAAAAACTGGGATGATATCAGTCCTTACCGTGGTCAAAATGCCAACATGCACATGTGTGAAGCGATGCTGTCAGCATTTGAAGCTACAGATGATCAGCTTTATCTCGATAAAGCCTACATCCTGGCAAAAAGAATATGTGTTGATTTAGCCGGAAAATCCGGTGGGTTGATATGGGAGCACTACAAAACTGACTGGACTCATGACTGGGAATACAACAAGAATGATCCCAAAAATCTTTTTAGACCCTATGGCTATCTACCGGGTCACTTTACAGAGTGGGCAAAGCTCCTTTTGATACTGGAACGATATAAATCTGAAAGTTGGATGATTGAAAAGGCACAATATCTTTTTGATACAGCATTAGAAAAAAGTTGGGATGATCGCATGGGAGGTATGAACTACTCATTTGATCCTGATGGGGAAATACTAGACACTGACCGTTACTACTGGGTACTTTCCGAAACATTCGCCTCGGCTGCCCTCCTGGCCTGTAGAACAGGCAACAAACATTACTGGAAATGGTATGACAAAGTGTGGCAATTTTCTGCGGCAAACTTGGTGGACCATACCTATGGAGCCTGGTATCGAATATTGGATTCAGAAAATAAAAAATATGACGATCTAAAAAGCCCAGCATCCAAAACAGACTACCATCCTCTCGCCGCATGTTACGAAACATTAAATGCGAAATCACAAACAAGCATCGACATAGGAAAGTTAAAATGACAAAAAAAACCAATGGACAGAAAATGGAATTTGGATATAACCCTCCTTGTGGAGATCGCGGGTACGAGACAATCAACCCTACCGACTACCTCTCGGATCTCCACCATGCTTTAGATATAGCATCACAAAACTTTAGTTCCCTGTGGTCTTCTGATCACTTAAATTATCAATCAGAATTCAGAGTGGAATGCTGGACCCTCCTTACATGGATGGCCGCACGATACCCTGGTCCGATGTTGGGAACTGTTGTGATGTGCAATTCTTTTCGAAACCCTTCCTTGCTTGCAAAAATGACCGCAAGTCTGCAACACATGAGTAATGGAAGGTTGATCCTAGGATACGGTGCCGGATGGTATGAGAGAGAATACCTCAGCTATGGGTTCAACTATCCAAAGCCTTCTGTTCGGTTGGATATGTTCGAAGAAGGGATAAAGGTTATAAAAAGTATGTGGCATGACAGTCCCGCAAATTTCGAGGGAACCCACTACAAAGTTGACAATGTTTACTGCGAACCCAGACCAAACCCGAAACCGATTTTAATGTTAGGTGGAGGAGGGGAGAAAAGGACTCTGAAAATTGTGGCTGAACATGGCGACTGGTGGAATGACGTAATGAGGGATCCCAAAGATTTGCAGAGAAAATTAAAAGTGCTAAAGAAGCATTGTCTAGATGTAGGAAGAAACTATGATGATATACGAAAAACGATAGCTCCAAGATTCTATATAGATAAAGACCATAACAAAGCCCTGGAATTAGCAGGCGGTAAAGACAAAAGCCCTCAGGTAATCGCGGGGGATCCTGCATCCGTTATATATCAACTGGAAGAGCTGGAAGAACTGGGATTTGACCTTGTTATCACAACTTTTCCAAGATTTCAGGATCTTGAAGATATGAAAATTTTCGCCAACGAAATAATGCCTCATTTTTGCTAAATTGGGATGGTTCAAGAAAACTGTTACTTTTAATTCACCACCTGAATTAAACTCCCAGACCCATATGAATGCTAGCCTTTGGAAAAAAATTTACGTTCTTCAACAGTAGCAATTTTGAATATGGTCCAGTGTCGAATTTGAGCCACATCTTCTCCCAAATCATCCTGTAATAGAACATCAAAATTTATGAAGTGATGGGCTTTACGTTCATAGGCCGAGATAGGTTTTGCGCCCCCAACAATAGTGGTATTACTTTTCACCTTTTTGTGATGCTGTATACGACTTCTGGTGTGCATAGAGCTAGGGATATTGTAATTATGCCTCAGTAACTGTTCCGGCCAACCAGCAATCCACGACGGATGGGCTACCGGAAGAGCCCCTGTGAACAATGGATTTGTACTTTTTTGTTTATGGGTATGAAATTCTGCAGATACTTCTTCAGTAAAATCTGCTTTGGCCGGGCGCCAATCATTACTGAGATCACATTCGGATAGAAACAAATAAGGTTTGTCGGCTGCTTCGGACAAAGGAACCATAGAGTGAGGCCTCAAAAATTCATTGGTCCATTCAGGTTGCCCCATGCCAACATTACCGTCCACACACACTACATTAACCTGATTTGTCATTTTGATATTCCAATCTTCCTTCCCAGGAAGCTTACTAGCAGTAATTTTTAGTACATCACCAGGAAACGTTGGGTAACGAAATGAAAACTCTGACCAACCTTTCTCTAACCATTTCGGGCCAAGAGCCTCCAAGATCGTATCTACCGACCAACCCCAAACCGTTACCCCTCCAATCAGAGGACCTTTGAAACCGTACGCTTGAGCTATTTCTGTCGAATGTATTGGATTGGAAATATCAGGGCTGTCATCATTATCCAGATAAGCCTCAAATTTATTTTCTATAAACGTAGTCAATTTATAAATCCTTATGATGTTTCCCATCGAGAAGCTTCTGAAACCGTCACGGGCCGGCAACTTCAACACATCTCATCATCTCCACCCCATAACAGTGTACAAAGACTATCTTCTGATAGAATCGTCTGCATCACAAATATACCTTTTGGAGAGGGGAAAATGCAGATCACTGAACACGTCTACAATATGCATATTGAGGATGGTTCTATAGCACATCCAGGAGGAAGTAATAATTTTTTCGTTGGAGATCCATCGGAAGATATGCTTCTAATAGACACTGGAGATCATGACAGGGAATGGACAAAGTCTATTCTCCAGTATTACAAGTCACTTGGGAGTCCAAAAATTTCCGCCATCCTGATCACCCATGGGCATACAGATCACATAGGAGGATTGGACAGAATTCAGGAAGCAATTAAGGCCCCTGTGAGGTGTCACCCAAAATTGAAAGATAAATTGGGTAAACTGCTGAGTTGCCCAGAATTGGTAATCCCTCTTCAGCCAAATGAATTCATAAAAACTGGGGGACAAATAACCCTGAAAGCGTTGTTCACACCAGGGCATGAAATCGATCACGTTTGTTACTATCTAGATTCAGATTCTGTCATGTTCACCGGGGATACTGTTCTCGGGGCCAGTTCTACCTCCGTGAGAGATTTAACAGACTATCTGAATTCTCTCAATTTGCTAACAAACTATCAGCACGAAATAGTATGTCCCGCTCACGGCCCTGTAGTTCTTCCCCCCAAAGGTGCAGACCTAGTAAATTGGCAGATCAGGCATAGACTCAAACGAGAAAAACAAGTAATAGCAGCTCTTGGCGAAGGGCTACGCCAGGTTCCAGAAATAACCGATCACATTTACAAAAACACCATAAAGAGTGGATTGAGGCCTTCAGCCGAAAGGAATGTGGCAACCCATCTTGAAAAACTCATAAAGGACGGAAAAATTAAGAAAACCGATTCCATTTTTGAGCTTTTAGGTTGAAACAATGTTTGTAATTACATAAAAACCCAACGGAGTTAACCCATGAGAAAAGGTGTCGTGTTCCCCCAAACTGAAATTGGATCCGATCAGGGTGCCGTGATCGAGTACACTCAGACCGCTGAATCCCTGGGATATGATCATCTCCTAGCCTATGACCACATCCTCGGAGCAAACGCTGACAGCCGGCCAGAGTGGACCGGCTCTTACCGCCATACAGACACCTTTTACGAGCCTATAACATTGTTTTCTTTTCTTTCTGCTGTAACAAGTACCCTGGAGTTCGTGTCCGGAATTATCATCCTGCCTCAGCGACAGACTACATTAGTCGCAAAGCAAGCAGCTACCCTTGATGTTTTGAGCAAAGGAAGACTACGACTAGGTATAGGAATAGGCTGGAACGAAGTCGAATATGAAGCATTAGGGGAAAACTTTAGCAACAGAGGAAGAAGATCTGAAGAGCAAATCGATGTAATGCGCAAACTTTGGACAAATCAACTTGTAACCTACGAAGGTAAATGGCACAAAATAACAGACGCTGGAATTAACCCTCTTCCTACACAAAGACCGATCCCAATTTGGTTTGGAGGCACCTCAGAAATTGTCATAAAAAGGTTGTCGAAAATAGGAGATGGATGGTTCCCTCAGGGTTTCAGCCCAGATGAAAAAGGGAAACGTATCATAGATAGACTAAACTCATACATTTTCCAAAACGGAAGAACACTGTCAGACGTCGGAATAGAACCGAGGATTTCAATTAGCAAAGGAACTCCGGACGACTGGGCAAGAGAAATCGCAGCTTGGAAAGATTTGGGTGCAACACATATATCTGTTAACACTATGGGAGCTGGATACAAATCTTTAGAAGAGCACCTAAACGCCATCAAAATCTTTAAAGAAATTGCTGAGGCAGTTTAAATAAACCTGATTACAAACCTCAAAAAACTTTAAATAAGTCATACTTGTCTTGTCCTCACCTTTGCCCAAAGAACTATCAAAATTAGAGACAAGCATGAACCGATAAGATTAAATAAGGCATCCCATATTGATGGATGTCTTCCAGGAACAAAACTCTGCAGCGCCTCAATAACAACCCCATAAACAAAAGGTACTAAAACTACGAGTATGAGTGAGGCTAAACCAATTTGACGAGGATAAAAAAGATCCTTTAAAAACCTATAAAAAACATGCGACAAAACCCCGTACATTAAAGAGTGGACGATCAAATCCATTGATGCGAATGACACTGAACTGGAGGGTATACTGGACGCTGGCAAACAGGAAATAAACATAATACATAGAGAGGCCGCAACAAAAACCAGACCTGACATTTGTTTTCGATCTATCATTGATTTAATTACCCTCATTCACATAAAAATAACCGTAACGTTTAAATTACCTCGATAAAAGGATACTAAACATGAATAAATCTGCTTTACTAGTGTGGGGAGGATGGCCTGGCCATTCACCAAAAGAATGCGCCGAATTGTTCGGACCCTGGCTTGATCAACAAGGTTATAACGTGACTATATCCGATAATTTGGACAGTTATCTTAATGTGGATTACTTAAAATCAATGGATTTGATTGTACCGATATGGACGCAGGGAGACCTACCAAGACAACACACAACGAATCTTCTAGAGGCCATTAATAGTGGTGTGGGAATAGCGGGTTGGCATGGATGTATGGGAGATTCATTTAGAACCAACGTCGAATATCAATTTATGGTCGGTGGCCAATGGGTTGCCCATCCCGGCAATGTTACAGAAAATGACGATGGAGTCGTCTACGACCCTTTCATCCGCTATAAGGTAGAAATATCTCCTAAAAAGGATTTGATAACAGACGGGCTAAGTGATTTTTATATGGAGACAGAGCAATATTACATGCACGTGGATCCGAGCAATGAGGTTCTGGCCACTACAACATTTAACGGTGAACAAGAGTTGAGCAGTAAATTCCCTTACAAATGTTATTGGATAAAAGATTGCGTCATGCCAGTGGTATGGAAGAGGAGATGGGGAAATGGAAAAGTATTTTTTTCTTCCCTAGGGCACAAACTCGAAGATTTTCAAGTACCTGAAGCAATGGCAATAACTCAAAGAGGATTATTGTGGGCAAGTCGTTAAATTTACAACGCCAAATCCTATGCATCACGAATAAGGAAAATAAATATTGAACACAACCAAGGTAGGAATAATCGGATGCGGCAACATAGCTGACCAATATCTCAAAAACATACCGAAATATCCAGGAATAGATTTGGTTAGCTGTTCGGACATAATAGAAAGCAGGGCAAAGGAACGATCCGCAGAATACAAAATACCTTATTCTAAGTCTGTTAAAGACATGCTTTCAGATCCAAACATTGAACTGGTTATCAATTTAACCATACCAAAAGCACATGCTGAAATAAGCATAGAGGCACTAAAACACGGAAAACACATTTACTCTGAGAAACCCTTCGCTATCAACAAGGATCAAGGTCTAAAAATTCTAGAGGCATCCAATGATTCCAATCTAAGGGCAGGATGTGCTCCAGACACCTTCCTCGGTGGAGGCATGCAAACATGCAGATATTTGATAGACAAAGGCGAGATAGGAGTACCAATTGCTGCATCTGCATTTATGGTTAATCATGGCCATGAACACTGGCACACAAACCCGGAATTTTACTATCAGATAGGAGGGGGACCCATGTTCGACATGGGTCCATATTACCTGACTGCTCTGGTTAACCTGCTTGGCCCAATTAAAACTGTAAGTGGCGTAACTAGCACGTCTTTCAGTGAAAGAACGATATCCAATGGACCTAAATCTGGTAAATCGATTAAAGTTGACGTTCCAACCCATGTTACCGGTCTTTTGGAATTCATGAATGGAGCTACTGGGACAATTATAACCAGCTTTGATGTCTGGAGTTCCGATTTACCACGAATCGAAATATACGGCACCGAAGGCACCTTATCAGTGCCTGATCCTAATAAATTCACCGGTCCCGTACAGATAAAAAAAGGGCGAGAAAAAACATGGAAAGAAATTCCCCTAACTCACCCTGAAGGGGCCCGGGGAATCGGGGTATCCGAAATGGCTTCCTCAATGAGATCTGGCAGAAAATCTAGAATCGACGCTGAACTCGGATTTCACATATTGGATGTAATGCAGTCAATCCACGAATCATCCAATTCAGGACATCATGTAACAATAGAATCAGCCTGCACACAACCTTTAGCGGTACCAACTGGCTTATTAGAAGGTGCTTTTTAACATAATAAAATTTCCTAGGTTTGACTGTTCATGTTAATTATTTTTGACTTTGACTCAACCTTGTAAAGGTGTCCTTTAGGGATGGATACGTTCCCTGGAAAGAAGCGTACAGATCATCGTAAATAAGGACATTATTACGTATAGGTTCAACCATATCGCTAGGGACGATCCATTCCTGAATCACTTCCTGAGAATCATCAAAAATTCCGGCCCCCACTGCGGCCACCATGGCGGCACCATATGCCGGACCTCCCATTCTATTAGTAACGTATACAGGCATATCAAAAATATCTGCCTGTAATTTCCGCCAAAACCTATTCTGACCACCAGCACCAATCGCTACAAGAGATTCACAGGAGACACCCAACCTTTCTATAAGCTCAACCGAATCACGAAGTGCAAAACAAACACCTTCCAAAACCGCTCTGATCAAATGATCCGCACCATGGGAAAGATTTAATCCAACAAAAGCTCCACGAGCATAGGGATCATTATGAGGAGTTCTTTCTCCAGATAGGTAAGGAAGAAAAACGAGCCCTTCTGAACCTGGTGTCACTCTCTCAGCTCTAGTCACCATGCGATCATAGGAATCACTGGGAGAAATAACACTTTTCAACCATTTCAGTGAGTTGCCTGCGGATAGTATCGTCCCCATGAGATACCAGGTATCGGCAATGCAATGGCAGAATGTATGTAACCTCATATCATCTTCGATATAAGGAGTATTTGTTGGAGCAAGTATAGTTCCTGATGTCCCTATACTGGACTGCATGCTCCCTGGATTCACTACTCCACTTCCAATTGCACCCATTGGATTATCCGCTCCACCACAAATTACCGGAGTACCTTCGGGTATCAAAGTGTCCCGAAAACCTTCCGTGCAAACAACACCAGCAACTTCTTCAGAGGGAATCACTGTCGGAAACAAATCTAGATCGAATCCAAGTTGCGATATAACTCTTTTTGACCAGCATGAATTTTTAACATCATAGAGAACGGTACCTGCCGCATCAGACGGATCGGTAGCTATCTGTCCTGTTAAACGAAATCGAACATAGTCTTTGGGCATAATAATTTTTCTTGTTCGTTCGTAATTCAGAGGTTCATTTTGAAGAAGCCACAATATTTTAGGCGCGGTAAATCCTTCTAGAACCAAGTTCCCCACAGAGTCACGTAATCGATCAATGCCAATACGATCCGTGATTTCATTACACTGTAAACTCGTTCGCGAATCATTCCATAATATAGCTGGACGAACAACCTGGTTATCTTTATCCAAAAAAACGGAGCTATGCATCTGTCCTGCAACGGACAAGGCTTTAACTTCGATCCGATCAGGACACTGCCTAATCCAGTCCACAATGCGAGCTAGAACTGATTTGGTCCCGTCCCACCATGCCTCCGGTTCTTGTTCATACCAATTTTGATGTGGGGAAATAACGCTATATTCACACTGATATTCAACAATTTCTGACCCATCTGCTAAAACCAACACCGCTTTGACTGCGGTAGTTCCTACATCTAACCCAATAAAAGCAGCGTTGGTTGAACTCATTAACAGCCTCTCATTTTCTCCAAAATCTATAATCAAGAAATTGGCATTGGTGTCTATTGCATTATCATACCGCCATCAATATTGAATGATTGACCTGTGATATTTCGGGAACTCGGGCCAGCCAAAAAAACAACGAGCTCGACTATATCTTTGGCTTCGTTCATCCTACCCAACGGTATCTCACTTGTAACGGATTCACGTAATTCTGAATCTGACTTCCCGGTTTGTTCAGATCTCAAGGACAAAATACTCGCCATCATATCAGTATCAACCATTCCAGGGCATATGGTATTTACATTAATATCATGTTCAGAAAGAACATTTGCCGCTGAATATGTCATGGATATGACAGCTCCTTTACTCGCAGAATAAGCCGCATTAGAAGCTCTTCTATAACCTTTACCAGCAATCGAACCCATATTGATTATCCGGCCCCCCTTCCCTGTTTCCACCATCAATTTTGCGACTTTTTGCATGCAAAAAAAAGCCCCTCGGGCATTCACTTCGTGAATCCGATCCCAATCGTCTCCATCTATATCAAAAAAATCGATGTGCTGAGTTACGCCAGCATTGTTGAACAAAATATCAACAGAACCAAGTTCAGATTTTACAAAGTCCACCATGTTTTCTATCTGGTTAAGATCCGTGACATCTAATTGGTATAAAAAGCATTTTTGACCAAGGGACTCTAGCTCCCTACGGGTATCCTCTAAATTATGAGTGTTGACATCTGATACAACGAGTCTACCTCCTAATTCGGCGAACTTGATGGCCGCGGCTTTGCCTATACCTCGACCAGCTCCTGTAACCAATATTGTTTTATCTTCGAAGGTCATAAATATCTCCAATTAAAAAAGATCGATATCAATTAAACACCTAATTCCATTTAATAACCATTAAATAAGGTGTTTTGGATAAGTTTCGGAGGGACGTACAATGAATGTAATGGAGGACTCAAAAAAACCACTTTGACTAATACAAGGTTCAAGCATAAACACAGAATGAGGGTACGATGGAAAGAATGTGATGCTCAAGGAATTGCATTCTATGGAAGTTACCTAGATTTCATTGATGTGTCGGAAACTGAATATTTTAGAAATCTGGATATATTACTGCATGACGAAAAACAACGCGAAGAATTTGACCTGGTGGTTGTTAAATTAAATTTGGAGTATAAAAGCCCGGCCAGAATAGATGATGTCATAGACGTGTACTTATCGACGACTAAAATGGGTAATAACAGCGTTAGTCAAGAATGCCAAATCTACCATACACGCACTCAGACATTGATTTTAAATGGGAAAATAATATCAGTAAATTTTGACCAAAAAACTGGCAAATCGCGGCCCATACCTGACAGAATTAGGAATATAATTAAACGCTTCGAAGATATGTAATCAAGTACTAGGAGAAATTCCCTTGCCTGCCAATCAATACACAAACGCTCCAAAAATGACAATCGACCCTAACAAAAAATACCAAGCCATCATTGAAATGGAAAAAGGTGGGGAAATCGTGATAGACCTGCTTGCCAAAGAGGTACCTGTTACGGTAAACAATTTCGTTTTCCTCGCTAGGGAAGGATATTATGACGGTATAACTTTCCACCGAGTCATACCAAACTTCATGGCACAATCTGGTGACCCTACAGGCACAGGATCCGGTGGACCAGGATACAGCTTTGATAATGAATTTCATCCGGATGCAAGACATGACGGACCAGGAATATTGTCTATGGCTAACCGTGGGGTAGTTAACGGGATGGGCACAAATGGTAGTCAATTTTTCATAACTTATACAGAAACTTCTTATTTGGATGGATTAAACTCGGACGGGTCACCAAAAAATTGCGGCATGCCAGGAAACTCTTGCCATAGTGTTTTTGGAAAAGTTAGCAAAGGAATGGAAGTAGTCAACGGAATATCGCCAAGAGATCCTCAATCATCAGCACAACCAGGAGATGTCATGAAATCCGTGACTATCCAAGAAAGCTAGATAATTTGATCGGCCAGAACAAGTGCCCACACGACCAAAACATTAATTAAAGTAAGTAATACCGCAGCTGATCCCAAATCTTTTGCTCGACGCGATAGGTCATTTAATTCAGGTCCTACCCGGTCTATCGCTGCCTCTATTGCTGAGTTGATAATTTCAACAACCAAAACCGCAAAGACGGCCGATATTAGGATAGATTTTTCAAGTCCGCTATCACCCAACCACAAAGCTACTGGCACAAGAATCAATGCACCTATCAGTTCTAAACGAAAAGCAGGTTCCCTCAAAAAAGCATCTGTTAGGCCATTCATTGAATATTTGATGGCCAAAAACATACGAATGACATTGAAGGTACTATTTTGGGGATCCATTATATTGTCATGTGATCTTTGAAAGGGCGTCCTGATTACATTTTACTTATCAAATTATACGTTGTTGATAGCACAACAATTCACCCCACATTCAGCATAAAAAAACCTTGTAATAACAAATTTTGATCCCATGATCGCGAGCCTGATCTAGGTTGTATCAAAACACGTCTCAGTAAAATCTGCCCAACTAGTTTTTGCGCCCAATAGTAAGCATCCAGTCATATCGGAACCAGTTAAATCCGCCAATGTCAGATCAGCACCTTGAAAGTTAGTATGTGAAAGGTCACATCCTTTTAATGTTGCCATTTGACAACTCGACCCTTCTAAATTACATCTTTTAAGGCTAGATTTCGAAAGATCAGAATTGTCTAAGCGGGCATTTTTAAGATTAGAGGAATCCAGAATCACCTCAGTCATTTTAGCGCCGACCAAATTAGCTCCAATAATTGTGCAACTTTTTATACTGGCTCCGTTTAATTGAGCCCCCGAAAGGTCAGAATGCGATAAATTAACGCGGCGCATTTGAGCGACCGTTAAATCTGCATTTCTTAAAGAGGCGTTTGAGATATCAGCTCCATTAAAATTCACGCCCACAAGACATGAATTATCGAGTGTTAATCCACCAGTCATGAAAGCGCCACTCAAATTAGCCCCGGTAAAATCTGAATTCGATAGATTAGCACCGAAAAAACGAGCTTGAACAAGATGGGCATCACTGAAATCACATCCTGTAAGGTCTGCCTGTCTGAGATTTGCTTCGCTAGCATTTGCTTGAGCAAGTTGAGATTCTGATAAATTACAACCGCTTAAATTAGCACCACGTAGATTTGTTCCTCTCAGATCAGTACCAGAGAGATTTTGGTCACTCAGTACGGCTCTACTTAAATTAAGCCCAGTGAGATCATATCCCGAGAGGCTCTGCCCCATCGCTGAAAACTCAATAACTTCATACTCAGTCAAACGTTTCAATTTTTCTCAATTACTCCGAAGAATTCTGATCATTGAAAACTAACCCCAAAAATCATAGAGGTCAACCCTTGAGTTAAGTACAATAATCCCGAGTGGCGATACCTGTTATTTGTCGTGTTTATGGACCACCGTTTATTACAAAACCCTGAGGTAATTAAAAATGCCTGATAACGTATCTGAAGTTCTAGTTGTGGGAGCGGGAGCATCAGGAGCTGCTTTTGCATGGAGTCTCACGGAGGCAGGCTTCAATGTAACCTGTTTGGAACAAGGCGATTGGTTAAATCCAGATACCGATTACTCAACAGATAAAACTGATTGGGAAATACACCGGCAAACTGATTTTAACCCTAACCCAAACTTCAGAAACCTTAAGTCCGATTATCCCGTGAATGATTCAGACTCTCCCATAGCCCCTCTGATGTACAACGCAGTTGGAGGAAGCACAATTCACTGGGCAGCGCATTTTCCGAGGATGAAACCTTCCGACTTTAAAGTTCGCACGCTTGATGACGTAGCCGATGACTGGCCAATTTCATACAGGGACCTTGAACCTTATTTTGATCTAAATGACAAAATGATGGGAGTTGCCGGTTTAAATGGTGACACGGCCTACCCCAAAAAATCTTCACGGCAGACAGCTCCCGTTCCTCTAGGAAAACCAGGCTACAGGATTGCTTCGGGGTTCAATAAACTCGGGTGGCACTGGTGGCCCTCCGACTCCGCAATTAATACAGAGCCATACGACGGTAGAGCAGCCTGCAACAACTGTGGACCCTGTGATTTGGGTTGTCCTATAAAAGCAAAATCTAGTACAGATGTTACATATTGGCCCAAAGCTGTATCAAACGGAGCAAGGCTTATTACCAATGCCCGTGTTAGGGAAGTGACAATAAACTCCCGTGGTATAGCTGACGGTGTTATCTATTTTGATGCCAACGGAGAAGTCAATGAACACAAGGCAGAAATAATAGTACTGGCATGTAATGGAATTGGAACTCCAAGGATTTTACTCAACTCCAAATCTGCTACATTCCCAGATGGTTTGGCGAACCACAGCGGACTTGTCGGCAAGAATCTAATGTTTCACCCATACAGTTCAGCACGTGGAGTTTTTGACGAGAACCTGGAGGGGCACAAAGGACCGTCACCTTTAAACCTGATGAGCTCAGAATTTTATGAAACAGACCTGAGCAGAGGTTTTGTAAGAGGTTATGCCTATCAGATCACAAGATCTGAGTCCCCAATATCCGCAGCGGTTGACATTCCCTGGGGAGAAAAACACCACGATCTCTTTGCCAGGATTTTCAATAAAACTATAAGGTTTGCAATTATCGGAGAAGACCTACCTGAGTTGCACAATGAAGTGATACTGGATCCGGAACTTACCGATTCCGATGGCATACCTTCCCCAAAAGTTAACTACACGTTAAGTGAAAACAGTCGAAGGTTGCTGGCTCATGGCCGTGAAAATGCGAAACAAGTAATGGAAGCTGCCGGAGCAATCGATGTAAAGTTGAACCCTCTTATAGAGCAGGCCGGATGGCACTTGATGGGTACTGCCAGAATGGGGACCAATCCAACAAATTCTGTCACTAACAAATACGGACAAACGCACGATGTTGGAAACCTTTTTATTATTGATGGAAGTTTGTTCGTAACCTCGGGGGCAGTAAATCCAACTTCCACGATCCAGGCTCTTGCACTGTACATAGCCAATTATGTAAAAAAGAACGCCCGACACATCTTAGAATAGCGATTGGATGGATCTCGATGACAGATAAAAACCTTGAATTTAACAAACAACAGACGGAAACATTAAAAGGCGTGGTCGACTGCATAATTCCTGCTAAGGATCCCATGCCAGCAGCATCAGATGCAGGTGCAGTAACATTTATTACCAGTGCCTCAAGCATATCCACTCAATCGAGAAAGTTAATAATTGAAGGCCTCATCCAAATAGAAATCATTGCACAAAAACAGGGTTTTACATACTTGCAATTACAGGTACAAAAACAACGAGAAATACTTATAAATATGGAAACTAACCACAATCAATTTTTTAAATTGCTTTTAAAGGAAACCTACAACGCATACTATACAAATCCCGAGGTGTTGAAGCTCATCGGACTGCCCGGGCGCCCCCCTCAACCGTTAGGCTACGAACTTAACCAAGCAAGCTTAGAAATATTAAAACCTGTTCGAACTCGAGGGGAAATCTGGCGACAGGTATAGTATAAAGTACACTGATTGTAAGACTATATCTCCCAAGAAAAAATCACTTTTCCTGTATTTCCAGAAACAAAAAGATCGTACGCTTCCTGGCCTCTTTCAATATCAAAGGTATGGGTAATAAGTTTATCCATCGGCGAATTTCGTTCCACTACAAATCTGGCTACTTCAGATAATCCAGACTGAGAAAAAGTCCACGATCCCATTACAGATAATTGCCTATGAATTATGCTGGCACTTATGTCGATAGGGATGTCCATGGGACCCTCACCAATAAAACAGACTTTACCCCAACTACGTACACTATTTAAGGCTTGAATTCTGACTTCGGGTATTCCTGTAACCTCTAGACTGATGTCAGCCCCTTCCCCATCAGTAAACTCACGAACAACTTCTTCTATATTCACACCTGTTGAATTTATAACGGTTTCGGCTCCCAAGGTCTTTGCCAGTTCAAGCCTGCTTTCAACAACATCTATCGCAATAACCCGAGCACCCATCTGAGCAGCAAACATCGTTGCCGACAAACCAACCGGGCCCTGGCCAAATATCACTACCGTGTCTAGCCCCGTTGGAGAAACACGCTTAACAGCATGAAAAGCTGTACCGGTACCACAGGAGCATGCAGCCGCCTCAACAAAGCCAAGTTCATCAGGCATTTTCATACAGGTATAGGCCGGTACCAACATATAATCCTGATGGCCTCCATCTGCACCAGTACCATAAACTGTTGTACCTTTACTACACATCTGAGTGTAACCAATTCGGCACATATTACATCTCAAACAACCAGTATAATGATGCATCATTATCCGATCACCAACCTTTAAGCCCTTTACATTGAGACCTATTTCAGCAACTACACCTACTGGCTCATGACCGGGAACCACCAACTCTCCTTCAGCGTCTTTTTCAGATTTAGAAGCTCTTAAATTTTTCAAATCGCTTCCGCAAATTCCGGAAGATTTCATTTTAAGTATTACTTCACCGGAACCTGGGGTTGGCTTTTTTATATCCATAATTTCAACATTCGAATCGCCGGTAAAAAAAAGACCTCTCATGAGTAGGAACCTCCAAAAACTTCAGTTAGGAAACCTTTTATTGTATAGTCCGAATTATCCACAATCACTGGTGATACTCAAATTTAATTTTTAGACAATAGGACGGAGCGTAATTATGGCTAACCTCAAAAATAAAGTATCTATAGTAACCGGAGCCGCTTTAGGCATTGGCGCAGCTTCCGCGAAAGAGCTTGCACAATGCGGTTCAAGCGTAACACTAATGGATATTAATGCTACGGCAGCCAAGGAAGCTGCAAAAGAAATAGCTGACGCGGGCGGAAAAGCACACGTCGTTGTAGCAGATGCCTCTTCAGCAAAAGACTGTGAACGAACAGTAACTGAAACGATAGAAACCTTTGGTGGATTAGATATTCTGTTCAATAATGTTGGAATTCAACCAACCACTTCTTACGCAAACGTCGAAGACACCACCGAAGAGATGTGGGACCAAATATTGGGAGTAAATCTGAAAAGTAGGTTCCTCATGGCCAAATACTCAATTCCACATATGCGTGAACGGGGAGGCGGTGTGATAATAAGCTCCGCGAGTGTTCAGGGCCAGCAATCAGCACATCTAGTACCGGCATACGCCGCCACCAAAGGTGGAGACTTATCATTGACCCGTCAATTAGCGCTTGATTATGCCAAAGATAATATAAGGGTGCTGTCCGTTTGTCCTGGGAGCATCTTGACTCCATTATGGCGTGAATCTATAGAAGGTACAGGACTTTCGCTGGATCAAGCGATCAAGGATTCAGCAGCAAAACATCCTATAGCAAGAAACGGAGAACCTGAAGAAATAGCCAAAGTAGTTGCATTTTTAGCCAGCGATGACGCGTCATTTATGACAGGTACTTTTGTAAATGTTGACGGAGGCATGATGGCCAAGGGGGCTTGGGTATAGTCTAATATTCAAACCCTTCCCAAAATGAATCAAATGGGGCTTGATGATCGCTAAACTCATCTCTTGCCTTGTCCATCTTATTTCTTAAATCCGAAACTGTAGATTGACAGGAAAGTTCACCAACTAAATTAACTGTCTCCATCGGGTCACAGTTAAGATCAAAAAGTTGACTATGTCTGTTGCCATGGACATGATATTCAATCAATTTGTACCCATCGACCTGAACAGCTCTCATAAATTCCTTATACACAAAATAAAGATATTCCCTGTGCTGGGCGGTGAGCTGTCTAAATATCGCAGAGAAACTAGACCCCAATACCGTCTCAGGAATATCGATTCCCATTAAATCACATAGGGAAGGATATATATCAGCGGTATAGACAAGTGACCTTGTAGATTTTCCTTTGGGTATGTTAGGCCCCGACATTATCAAAGGAACATGCAAACTATGATCATATAAATTTTGTTTACCCATTAACCCGTGCCTTCCCAAGGCCAAACCATTATCGCCAGCAAATACAATGATCGTGTCATCAAGTTTGCCTGATTTGCGAAGAGAATCGATAACCTTACCTATTTGAGCGTCCACATGACTGATCATGGCGTAATATTCCGCAATATGCTGCCTAACATCAGACTCCTTCCTTGGAATCGCAGAAAGTAACTCATCCCTTACAGTTAACTCTCCATTATCAAATGGGTGAATAGGTATAAAGCTTTCACCTATATCAATACTAGAAGCCTCATACATGTTCAAAAATTCTTGCGGCATTGTCCGAGGGTCATGCGGAGCCATAAAGGCTACATAGGCAAAGAAAGGAGCGCTTTCTTTGTAGTTGTCCAAGAATTCCACAGCGTGGCCCGCAAACAGTTCACTTGAATGAGAACCTGCATGCATATGATCAGCGATCTTATCTTCGACATCATTAGACGGCCTGAATGCAGCGGTTCTCCTAATGCGGCCCTCATATCTACCAGATGGGTCAAAACTGTGAACAGGAACCATCCAATGATCATACATTCCCCCAAAATATACGTCTGCGCCATCGTTAAAAGATCTACTAAAGGAACCAGTGCCGTTATGCCACTTACCTGTTCCCCAGCACCTGTAACCATTTTCCTGTAATGTTTCACCAAGCATTACATGGTTATGTGGGATGGATTGACCAGAGTTACTCAAACCGAAAAGTGTTCTGCCAGTCATAAGCATGGCCCGACTTGGCATGCAAACAGCTTCATCAGTACCACCCATGATGTAAGCATTTTCAAAGGTTGTGCCATTTTCAACCAACCAATCCATATTGGGAGTCTTTATATGTGGATTACCCAAAGCACCTATAGTGTCAAACCTTTGGTCATCGGTGAAAAAGAACAGCACATTGGGATACGACAAACAATCACCTCAGTTTATATGTCTAGTAGATTTGCGTCTTACATCCTGAACTATGCGATAAAGATAATCTCATAAGAACGTCATGGAGCGCTCTTTTTAAATAGGCTTGTGTCATAGGAACTTTATAGCCATTATGTTTCATAGGGGTTGCGTTTAAAAACGTTCTCTTGACCATTAGATCGCAGGAAACCTCGTCAATGGCGCTGCCAACCAAATCTTGTTCCAGAGAAGGTAATTTCCACGGCACAGGGGCAACACCTCCTAACGTGATCCCTGCACCTGAAATAAAATTTCCTTCCTTCTTTATCGCCACTGCCACACTCACCAGCGCAAAATCCAAGGCGCTACGCTCTTTTGCTTTTACAAATGTAGACGTAAAGCTAATATATTCACGAGGAATTTGAACCGATTTGATTAATTCGTCCGGGCCGAGACAATTTTCTGATTCTACATCTACTTCAGGACCCATAAAAAAATTGTTAATTGGGACATTTCTTGATCCTCTGGGGCCGTGTATGTCAATTGATGCATTTAAGGACGTTAATACCGTCGCCAAATCTGAAGGGTGTACTATATGGCAATTTGTTCCTCCAAAAATGGCGTGATACCTGTTAATGCCATCAACAGCAAAACAAACGTCACCTCCTTTTTTCAAGCAATCAAACCTTTGACTTCTGTAGTACCAACATCTGGGACGTTGACAGAGATTTCCTCCAATGGTTGCTAGATTACGAATTTGGGGAGTGGCAATGGAATCCACAGCCTGTGATATAACCGGGCATTCCGCATGTAACCTATTTTCTGATGCCAGGGTTTTTAGAGTAACCATTGCCCCAATAACCAAAGCCTTTCGAGACCAGTTGATTTGGGTAAGTTCGCTAATTTTCGAAAGGCTAAGGACAACCTTAGGATTAACGATTCCTTCTTTCATCTCGTTAATAAAGTCAGTATTTCCAGAAACTATCCGAGCGTGAGCATCATTTGAAAGTATAGCGGTCACCTCATTAAGGCTTTGCGGTGCTCTATATTCAAATGGATTCATTTGTTCAATTCTTCAAGTATTCGTGTAGAGGTTATGGGAAGCTTGGTGATTCTGATTCCAATAGCATCATAAATCGCGTTCGCTATTGCTGGAGCCGGACCAATGCTAGGAGGCTCACCCAAAGACTTAGCCCCAAATGGACCGATTGGATCTTTTACATCGGTGAAAATAACCTCTATTGGAGGCACATCCAGTATCATTGGGCTTTTATGTTCTAAAAAACTGGTGTTTATTGGTATACCGGTAACAGGATCTATCTCCATATCTTCGGTTAATGTAAAACCCAGCATTTGCGATATACCACCTCTCACCTGGTTTTCAGCCATTTTCGGATTAATAATTTTTCCTGAATCATGTGAAGCGACATAACGCAAAATTTTTACTAAGCCCGTTTCTGTATCGACCTCTAATTCAACAAAATGGGCACCGAACGAATTGACAATATAATCGCTACTGCCTGGGTTAACTTTACTTTCAGTCTTGATATCTCCTATAACAGAGGTAATATCTGATAAGGAAATAAATGAACCACTAGTAGATTCCACCTTCTTCCCAACTAAAGAAAGGCCTTCAATTGCTTCCCCAGTTATATGTGACGCTTCAACTAACAATTTCCTTTTTAACTTCATGGACGCGGATTTTACCGCCAATCCGGACGAAAACGTTACTGTTGACCCTGCTGTGAGACCTGCTTTGGGTGTTGATGAAGTGTTACCGACCATCATTAACAAATCACGGGGATCCGTTCCCAAAATTTCAGATGCCATCTGTGCCAATACGGTAACACTGCCTTCTCCCACATCCATAATACCTACAGAAACTTCATAGTCACCCTGTCTATTCAGGGTAATATGAGCTTCCGCTGTACCTCCAGGACCTCCTCGATACAGGAACATGCTCATGCCTTTACCACGCCTAACGGGACCCTCTTGATGTGCTGATATATCATCCGTATCCCAGTTTATGGCCTGTGAACCCAGTTTCAAACAGTCAGCGAGACCGTTGCTTGAAAACGGAATACCACCTTCAACTGGTTGGGTATCAACTATCTGGTCTACAGGCGTAACCCGTTCGCCAGGTTGACCTTGCTTTGAAACATGATTTCGCAATCGGAACTCCAAAGGGTCTATATCGATTTTTTCAGCAACTTCATCAATCATAGACTCCAAAGCGAAATGCCCCTGCGGGGCACCAAGGGCGCGATAGGACCCTGCTGAAGGGGTATTAGTGTATACAAGGTATCCTGTATACCTTACGTTGGCACAACGGTACAAATACAAGAATCCCTGACCTGCCCTTCTTATAACCCCTGGGCCTGAGGATAGATAGGCCCCAGTATCCATGACAGTACTAGCGTCTATCGCAGTAATATTCCCTTCTCTTGTTACGCCTATTCTAACGGTCGTCTTTGTGGAATGGCGCCGTCTCCCTGCCAAGAATTCTTCTTCTCTAGACAGTTCTATCTTGACAGGTCTGCCTGTCCTCTTTGCCAACAGAGCTGAGATAGAGGCAGTACGGGTTTCATCTTTTCCTCCAAATCCTCCACCCATATATGAACCTATTACCGTAATATCATCCAATGAAATGTTAAGAGAGGCCGCAATATTTGCTCTATCAACATGAACCCCCCTACTGGATTTCCAAACCGTTAAATGTCTTCCTTCCCATGATGACAAAACAGATCTAGGTTCAAGAGCCGCAGATGCATGTCCAGGAGTGGAGAAAGATCTCTCGACAATAACATCAGCCTGATCAAATCCTTCCAAAACACTTCCTCGTTGTTCCATTATGGGGGCACCATTTACCAAATTCCCTCCTGGATGAATGGGTTCGGAATCAACTGCCATTGCAGAATCAGTAGACGGTGAGAAAGGAAGAATTTCGTATTCAACATCAACTAGAGATAAAGCTTGGGAAGACTCAAATTCATCAGTTCCAGCAATAGCTCCGACTTCATCTCCCACAAATCTAACCTTCCTATCCAATATAGGAATATCCGGAGCGACATTACCACTTCCCACGTTAAAAGGAGTGAGAATGGCGCCGCTCAATAAATGAGATTCGATTTTTGTGGTATCTACCGACAATATAGTTGCATGAGGATGTGGGCTTCGTATAATTTTGCCACACAACATACCTGGTAGGGCTATATCAGAGGTGTACCTGGCTTCTCCGGTTACTTTATCCCTTAAATCTATTCTGGGGACCGAGTTCCCTATAACAGAAAATTCTGTCATTTTATTCCTGCAAATTACCTTTGTTGCATTTTGAAAGTTCGCTCAATGAAGCCTTGATGGCATGATAAGCGTTACAGCGGCATAAATTGCCTGCGAGCGCCTCAAAGTATTGTTGCTCTGTAGGCTCTGTCTGATATTCATATACCGAATAAGCACTCATTACGCATCCAGAAGTGCAATATCCACATTGAGCGCCATCATTTTTATAAAATGAATCTTGAACTGGATGCAAACCTTCGGATTCCGAAACACCTTCAATCGTGACTACTTCACTTTTAGACAAGGCAACAACGAACATTTGGCAAGAATTGACAGCAACCCCATTAACTATAACCGTACATGCTCCACATTCTCCCCTATCGCAGCCCTTTTTTGTTCCAGTCATCCCTAAATGATCCCTCAAAAAATCAAGCAGAGTAAGACGATTATCAATCTTTACATTTAACTGACAACCGTTAACCGTAATCGACACACTACTAGTCTGCAGTACATGATCATTCACCAGGAACCACAAGAACCCACATGGGTTCCTTCCCCACCTCATAACGGTCTATAAACTTTAACTTTCCTTTATCTCCAATCGAAAAGGCTGAAAGATATCCACTATCCAATCCTGCTGAATATAGATACTTGCCGGTCATATCCACATCAAGAACGCGAGGGGTAGCTTCAGTTGGTGTCCTTCCAATTGATTTCAGTAACCCCGTAGATTTATTTACAGAAAAACATGCAATTGAGTCATGTCCTCTATTGGGAGCATACAAAAACTTACCATCACTGGTTATTCTTATTTGCGCACAAGTGTTAACGCCAGAATAATGCATGGGCAGAGTAGATTGAGTCTGAATTTCTTCAATTCTTCCTTCTTCATATTTATATGCAGTGACGCTACATTCTTGTTCATTGGAAAAATAAACGAATTTCCCATTTGGGTGAAATACAAAGTGACGGGGACCTCTATTATCCTTCTGGTCATATGTAGATGGATTGTTGGGAGTTAAGTGACCTTTTTCAGAATCAAACTTATAAGACCTAATAGTATTGATGCCTTGCTCTCCAGCGATATGGGGTAACATAACGTAATCGTTAGAAACGTCAGTCATCACACAGTGAGCTCCAAACCCCGTTGGCATCCAGTCTATGTCCTTATCAACAACACCGTCGACGACCTTGTTAACGCTAACACCTCCTGCGCTGTAATATGCCCCTAATATGTAATTTTTGGTCTTGTCAAGGGATATATAACAGGGATCGCTATGAAGCACGGCTCCATCTGAATGATGACTTAACCTACCTGACACAATATCGTACGCATAAGTTGAAATCTGCGGTATATCGCGTCTCCCTATATACAACCGCAAATTTTCAATGTCTGCTGCCATTGGAGACGGGCGGCCTTCAACATTTGAAGAAGACATAAAGTTTAGGGCACCGTTATCCGGATCAATTTCCCAACATGAAATGCTGGAGTCTCCTGGTGAAGAAACGAAAAGTATTTGTCTCATCCGTACGGCTTTATCCCATTAAAAATTATTTGTCGTCCAGATCTGTATTTGAAAACAGTTATGTCCATTCTACCAGCGCAAGCCTCCCAACACTTCGATTTAAATCATTCTTACTAAATGAAGTAATAGAAAATCATGATAATTACCGTTGTTTTACGCCTCCAATTAGATTTTTGATTTCTCAAATATATTTATCATCTGTATCTAAAAATACATACTTACAGTTAAGATTATAGGTAAACACCTTTTATGGACTTATTGCCAATATACGACCATTTAATGTCAGGTAGAAATAATTTGCTCATACGAAAGGCTGTTATCAAATAATTAATGTTGGAGAACAAGCTGAAAAAACGCTTCAAGGGCATACTGGCGACCCGTTGGTATGGGACCAATGGCTACAAACATCTTTTGATCGTGGCAGTACCCCTGATACTGAGCACTGGATCATTTTCAATACAATCTTTTGTTGATCGTATGTTCTTATCTTGGTATTCCACAGATGCGCTAGCAGCAGCAGCACCTACTTCATTGTTAGGTTTTGCTGCAATTAGTTTCTTCCTCGGGACATCCAGCTACGTAGGAACATTTGTTGCCCAATATACAGGTGCTCGCCGGGACGATAGAGTGGGGCCTGCAATGTGGCAAGGTATCTATTTCTCTATGCTAGGAGGAACGATAGTTGTTCTCACGTTGTTTCTATCCGGGCCGTTATTTAATTTCATTGGTCATGATCCCAAAATAGTTGAACTAGAAAAAATATACTGGAAATATCTCGCTATTGGCGGATTTTTTCCAATACTTTCAGGACCGATATCTGCTTTTTTCAGTGGTAGGGGAAAAACATATCCTGTAATGTGGGCTAGCTTCGCAGCTACCGCATTAAACATAGTGCTAAATTACCTTTTAATATTTGGAAATTTTGGTCTCCCAGAAATGGGCATCGCTGGAGCAGGTCTCTCAACCATACTATCCGGACTACTCAATTTACTTATCCTCTCAGCGTTGTTATTTTCTCGTCAAAACAGACAAAAATTTAATACTCTCTCCGGGTGGCAATTTGAGAAACCATTATTCTTAAGATTGATAAAATTTGGTATGCCCAGTGGGCTGCAATTTTTTGCGGATATGGCTTCGTTTTCAATTTTCCTATTGATTATAGGAAGACTGGGAGCAGTAGAACTTGCTGCATCTAATGTCGCTCTTAATATAAGCCTATTGGCATTCATGCCAATGATAGGAATGGGCATTGCAGTCAACATTCTAGTGGGTCAATCTCTGGGAGCCGATAAACCAGAGGGAGCTAACAGGGCAACTTTTTCGGGTTTACATATCGCCTCCCTGTACATGGGAACTATATCTCTGCTCTATTTTTTAGTACCAGGGATTTTCATAGAACCATTTACATTGAAAGCTGACGTTAAAGATTTCGCAGCTATCAGACCTCATGCTGAACTAGCACTTAAATGTGTTGCTGTTTGGTCATTATTTGACTCCATTGGGATCATTGCTTCGTCCGCATTAAAAGGGGCCGGAGACACTAAATTCATCCTTTATGCAGTGATCATCGTATCGATTATCCTGCTTATAATTCCAACATACATTGGCATTGAAATTCTGGGATGGGGACTTAAATCTGCCTGGTCCGCCGGTATCGCCTATATTATCTGCCTTTCCTTAGTATTCGCCCTACGTTACCGACAAGGAAAATGGCGTTCTATGAGGGTAATTGAAAGTACTCCAAAAACAACCCCCGTAAAAAAGATCTAAATACAATGAAAGGAACCCCAGATGCGAACCATAACAGGTAAGTCATGGGTGATATCATAAGGAAAATTCAAAGAGAATCTGAATGGAGAAAAGTGTATCCATGTCCAACGGCAGACAAAACATTATTTTAATTATGTCTGATGATTTAGGCTACGAAGTTATCGGAGCAAATGGAGGCTCATCTTACAAGACTCCTCACATTGACTCTTTAGCGGAGTCAGGCATGAGGTTTGACAACGCACATGTTATGCCTTTATGCACTCCAACTAGAGTTTCGTTGATGACTGGAAAGTATAACTTCAGAAACTACATAGGCTTTGGGCTAATAGATCCAAACGAAATTACTGTAGGGCATCTACTTTCCGACGCTGGATATAACACCTGTATTTCTGGTAAATGGCAACTATATTCCTACAATCCACTAGATCAATCACCCGAAGACCGATCAAAAGGACAAATGATTGAGGACTCGGGATTTGACGAGTTTTGTGTTTGGCATGCCCATCATACTGAAGAAAAAGGGTCTAGATATAAAAACCCGGTGATTTATCAAAACGGAGAATTTAGAAAAGACACTCAAGGAAAATACGGAGAGGATATTTTTTGCGACTACATTATAGATTTTATTGACAGAAAAAAAGATGATGATTCCCCATTTTTTGTATATTGGCCAATGGCGGCAACTCACAAGCCCCACGAACCAACTCCTGACAGCCCCGAATGGGATGATTTTGACCCACCTTCAAACAGATCTTTGGGGGCTAAGACATGGGCAGAAGTAGAAGGGGACCAACAAATTGACGATCCGAGATTCTATAAAGATATGGTGGAATACCATGACAAAGTAATTGGAAGGTTGATTCAATATTTATCCGATGCAAATTTAAGCGAAGATACTCTGATTATTTACTTGGGAGACAATGGTAGCCCTGCCGATGTTTGTTCAATGGTCCACGAACACAACGAAATATGCGGGGGAAAAGGTAAAACCAACGACCGGGGAACTCATGTACCGCTGATATGTAGCATGCCTGGAACTATTCCCTCAGGTTCAGTCAATACTGACCTTATCGAATCCACTGATTTCCTCCCAACGATTTTTGAAGCGCTAAATCTGGATATTCCCAACGATTACGCCATTGACGGTAAATCCTTTTACCCCCAACTTATCGGAGGTAAAGGAACCCCAAGGGACTGGATATTTTTTCACTTTGAACCAATGAATGCCAGACATGACATGGCTGCATGGAAAGCCATTCGATTTGTGAAAGACCATGATTGGAGCCTTTACGAAACGGGCGAATTATATGACTTAAACGCAGACTTAGATGAGGATATTCCCATTTATCCTTCACAGGACAGCTCACAACAAGCTGTAGCGAGAAATAGGCTTGAACCAATTTTTGCGCAGATGGTTAGGGACTAAAAAACCAGAAAATAATCATTCCTGACGTAGGTCTATGGATGCAGAGTTTATACAGTACCTCAATCCCGTTGGTTGGGGGCCGTCTGGAAATACATGCCCGAGATGGGCACCACAAGTCTGGCACATAACTTCAGTACGTACCATTCCCAATGATTTATCTGTTTCTTCTTCTATTTGTTCACCATCCATCGGCTCATAAAAACTAGGCCAACCACACATAGAATCAAATTTAGCCTCTGAAGAAAACAATTCGGCATCGCAGCACAGGCAACGATAAACCCCTTTATCAGTCGTATCCCAATACTTACCAGTAAATGCTCTTTCGGTAGCCTTCTTACGAGTTACCTCAAATTGCATAGGCGTCAATTTATCCCTGTATTGTTCATCATCTCTTGGATTTACGGAACCATCTTTAGAGTCTGTCATGTAGTCGCCCCTACGCTATTTCACTGTAAATTATTCAGAAAAAAGTCCGAGTTCACGAGCAAATTCAAGCATTTCTTTTGCTGTTTTCTCATGAGCTATATCCACCATACTACCATTGTATGATACCGCAGCACCTCCCGAAGATTGAACATGATTCATGGCATCTATAATACCTACCCATTCAGACATTTCCTCCTTAGTTGGTGAAAATACATCATTAACAATGGGTATATGAGAAGGATGGATAACAGACATCCCGTTGTACCCAATATCCCTGGACTGAATAGCGAAATCTTTTAAACCTTCCTTGTCAGCAATATCTTGCCAAAGGCCTGTTACTGGATATGGAACCCCGGCTGCTCTCGCATCAAGGAGGACTTTGGACCTAATAAACAGAGTCTCAGTTCCCTGGGGAGTCCATCGATACCCTAGAGCCCTCGCAACATCACCACCTTTGCCTCCACCAACTCCCATGTGTGCCACTCTATCTGAGGCAAGGCCAATCTGATAGGCAGATCTTATCCCAGTAGCAGTTTCCATCCCGGGATCAATCAGTACACAGCGGGAAGGCATCTTTTTCCGATCTTCCTCTACAGAAATTAGCCTGTCTAATTCCATTACATCTTGTGGTCCGGTTGTCATTGGCAAAGAAATTGAATAGATCCCTTCCGATACGGCGCAAGAAAGGTCATCTTCAGTCATACCTGTACTCAAATCATTTACCCTGACTATTACCGTCACACCCGAAGCAGCCAACTCAGGTATAACTCTTGAAACGATATCCCGTGCCATTTCCTTCTGGTTCATTGGGACTGAATCTTCCAGATCCAAAATAATGGCGTCAGCCTGATATTTTGGAGCCTTTCGTATCCATTCTTCCCTGTTTGCTGGTACATACAACATCGTGCGCAAAGGTTTTGCTGATATATTACTTTTAATCATTACCGACACCTCCCAAAAAACCGCTATCGCTATATAATCCCCTTTTCTTTAAGTCTGACGAGTTCATCATTGTCCAACTTAAGCAAATCTCCATAAACATCATTATTGTTCATACCCAGAGTTGGTGCGCCTTTTGACCTAGGCAGTTCGCCTCCTGAAAAACGTGCAGGAAACCCAGAAGCTACAAATCCAGGTATAGGGTCTTTGTAAGCAGCATTAAATAGAGGAAGCAAACTGCCTCTATTCCAGAAGTGTTCATCTTCCATGACTTCCTCAACTCCACGGACCGCAGCACATGGGACTCCGTTATCTTCAAGGAGAGAAATAGCGTCTTCCCTTTGATACTCATTAAAGATACTCTGCAATGATTTCTTTACTTCATCTACATGTCTGTTGCGTTCCACCAAAGTGGTAAATCTAGGGTTATTCGAAAGAGAATCCACATCTAAAGCTTTCACAAGTTTATTCCACTGATCATTACTGGCGACAGTTACAATAATATCCCCGTCCTTTGTATGGTAAAGACCCGTGGCTCCCGCACCCCTAACGTCATTTCCTTGCCTTAAAGAAATCCCAGCCTCCAATTCTTCTTCTACAGTGTCCATAAATATCAGTGAAGTCAATGTGTCAATCATGGACACATCAATGTATTGACCTTGACCAGTACGATCTCTCTCTCTCAACGCGGCCAATATCGAATAACATCCGAAAAGAGGAGTCACAAGATCGGCGATGTAAAAACCAACTCTTGTTGGGGGTCCTTCCGCGGCTCCATTAATATCCATCAGTCCGCTCATACCTTGGATTTGGGGATCATGCGCTCTTTTTGCGGCGTATGGTCCAGTTTGTCCGTATCCCGAAATAGAAGCGTAAACAATACTTGGATTGACTGCCGAAACTTCTTCAAAGCCGAGGCCAAGCCGAGCCATAGCTCCTGGAGCTATATTTTCGACAACTACATCAGAGTTTTCGGCCATTTTCAAGAACATGTCCCTACCTTCTGGATCTTTCAAGTTCAAAGTCACGCTCTTAAGACCTTGGCCTCTTTTTAAAAACCTTGTTGATACATGGTTTTCAGTCTCCTGAGTATCAGTAAGACCATCCGGAGTCGCAAAAGGCCCGCTAGTTCTCGTGTGATCACCCATTCCTGGGACCTCAACTTTTATTGCTTCAGCCCCCAAGCGTGCGAGATTCATCATCATAAATGGCCCTGCCAGATAGACTGTCACACCAAGCACACGAATATCTTTTAATGGAGCCATGACATTAAGTTCTTCAGACAATTCAAATGCCTCCGTTTATATTAGAAAAGGATTAAATTAAATAAGGTTTATCAGTTCAATCTTCTCGAAACAACCATGGTACGAGCACGATAATTTCAATGTCAAACTGGAACACAATGCAGAAATCAGAAATGTAACTCAGATATCCCCTAGAATACATTAGGTACACTGTGACGTTGAACTATGACATTCAAAGGAAAAAATTATGAAAATAGCGATAATCGGGCAAGCCGCGTTCGGTAAAGATGTGCTTGCCAAACTCATTGAAAATGGGCAGCTTGTTTCAGCAGTTATTTGTCCTCCAGATGATGGTAAGTCATATGACCCCATCAAACAAACCGCTATAGAAAATCAAATCGATGTCTTCCAATATAACAGGATGCGAGATACATCCGCGATAAACCAATTTATTTCACTAGACATTGACCTGTGTGTAATGGCTTTCGTAACAGACATCGTTCCTATGGAAATCCTTTCCGCACCCACATTGGGCACCATACAATATCACCCGTCTCTTCTTCCTAAACATAGAGGCCCAAGCTCAATGAATTGGCCTATCATAAAAGGTGAAAAGAAAACTGGTCTTACTATTTTTTGGCCAGATGAAGGACTGGATACAGGTCCTGTACTACTCCAAAAAGAAGTGGACATAGCCCCTGAGGACACATTGGGATCCCTGTACTTCGGAAAACTATACCCCCTTGGCATAGAGGCAATTATTGAAGCCGTTCAATTGGTCAAAGAAAGGAAGGCTCCTAAGATTAATCAAAATCACAATCAGGCAACCTATGAGGGTTGGTGTAGTACAGCCGACGGTGAAATAGATTGGTCACAGCCAGCACCAGAAATTTACAACCTCATTAGAGGATGTGACCCGAGCCCGGGAGCAAATACTACATACAAGGGAGACAAACTATCTTTTTTTGACGCTTCTTATAACAAGACAAACAACCTTGATCAGGAAAATGGATCCATAATATCAATCGAAGAAAACGCTTTGGAAATTAAGGCAAAGGGAGGAGTGATAAGAATAGGACGATTAAGGTACGGGAAAGGGCCTAAACTAGGAGCATCAGAGTTCGCTAAAAGTTACGAACTTCATAAGGGAACCAAATTCCCAAGCTGATATGGATGTCGTGTTGTAAAAGAATCATTTTACTCTTCTCACTCATCGTCCACATCGTCATCGCCTGATAAATCCCTTCTTCCTTGATCACTTTCAAATCGCTCTCCCATTTGATTCAAAAAATCTTCTATGCCACTTGAAAGTTTTGGTTGTTGAGCGTCATCCTCTTCCGATGAATCAGTTATATCCGTATCCTTCCCATCATCCGGGCGATCCTCAGGCTTTGATAATACTCGATCGTAGTATGTCTCAAGCTGTTTTATTAAAGCCCCTACTTCTCCTTTGTAATCAATCGCCCTGTCAATATCCTTATATTGCTGTTCACCCCTAGCTTTATCAGCTAAATCCTGTGGGAACTCATACGCGGAACAGAGCACTTCCAGTAGCCGAGATGCCCCGAGGTGGTCTTCATCTAATTGAACATATTGGGGAAGATGGGCCATAAGAGTCGAATTTTGAGTACCGAGCTTAGTCAAATCTTCATTAACTTGGTTGACTATGGACGTGGGTCCCTGGTACGTGCTTTTACGAGGATTTAGAAGCTTACCAGCCCGCGCTTCCTGTTCGTCATTCATAGACCCAGTGATTAAAAGGGGGCGGGTGTGTGGAACAGAGTCATACATTCCACCAATTCTGCAATATTCAGTTACTTGACAGTGCTTAAACAATTCCACGATAGCATCTGTATAATCTTCCCCAAAATTGTGTGGCTCCCTCACATGTATAAAAAGATAATTCTTTTTTGAATATTCATCTGTCGCATATTTCACAATAGTGTTTGGTTTCGTGAAAACTCTTTCACCATCGACTAATCTCATCCTTGGCCTATATCTCGTAAAGTCGAAAAATTTCCCTGGCGTTGCTAAGCGACCCAACTCTTTTGCACCTAGGTATTGCTCAAGGGTACGGAGAGCCAAAGTGCCAACCCTACCTACGTCAATCCATGGACGCAACATCGCAATAGCACAGGTATCTTTTAAGTCAGGTACGGGGTCGAGCAATTCGAATTCACCTACTCTCATGAGTCTTAAGATACGCTCCTATAGTCTGATACCAAACGTTCACTGAATAAAATCACAACATTATAATGGGCGGAATTATACACTAGACAAATTAAGCCGGCATGAGATTTGTTTATTTTACATCGTAATGATGGTATCAAATCTTTTGTATGGGAATCATCCGAAAACCACATCGCTAGATGTTGTATTAACATGGGTACTGAAGGAGCTTTTATTGCGGGACAAAAAGATAAAACCAATTGCAGGGGAAATAATCAGAACACCAAAACCAGAGAACAGAGATTCTATTTCCAAAGAACCTCACCAACTAGACGGGAATAACTCAGGTTTTTATTTGATGTGGCAGGGAGGATGCTTAGGTTGTTTAATACCTGCTATTTTAGTGATTCTGACACTGTTTTTCATGTTAAGAATATAAGTCAACGCCTCGACCATGGCTTTATGATACCTTGCTCTGATAGATACCAACTGAAGCTTACGCCCATTGATCCTTGACTACAGATGCCCCTTAAAAGAAAATAAACATCGACCGTTTATATCGTATATGAATTGTGACTTCGCAAAACAATCAAAATTAGCAGGTGACATTGATCACAACTTAGAGAACCCGTTCCGCAGTAGCTCAGTGGTAGAGCAATCGGCTGTTAACCGATCGGCCGCTGGTTCGAATCCAGCCTGCGGAGCCAATCACGTTTTAAATCCTCACATAGTGGAGTACAACTTTCACAGCATTACCTGGAGAAGTCATGACGGAAGAAAATAACCAAGATAAAAACCAGAATGAACATGATTCTGTAGAACCTGAATCAGCATCAGTTCCACCCGTATCTTATGAAGTGGATTCAATACCAGGGGAAGCCCTTGAATTTCGCCAATCACACTGGGCTTGGCTTATGCCCTCATCTTTATGGATTGGGGTACTTGCAATTGTAATTTTCATCGATTTCATTTCTATGGGCATAATACCTTTGCTGCTATGCGCGGGCATCGCCGGTCCAAGATATCTTAGATGGCGTCAAACCGCCTATTACGTCTCTGAGGATTCTCTTTACCTAACGATGGTAGGACTACCGGTGATACAAAAACGCCGTACGTTTCAAATACCTTTCGAATCCATAGCTCAATTAGTACCTAAACATGGGTCCTTTGGGAGAACGCTAGCTTACGCAGAAGTAGGAATAAAATTCAAAGATGAGAGAATGGCGAAATTATCTTACATATCTGAATACGATACGTTCATGACACATATAAAACAGAGAACGACACTCGACACTGAACCTGAGACAACAGAACCTACCACTCCCTAGAAAACACCCCCTATCCTTCTAGCAAATTGCAACAAATGAAATATCAGCATGCACTCAACGTTCTTCGTGTAATCTAATACCACCTTTCAATACCTTTGTTTGGATGAATTCCACTGACACATTCCTGAAAAGAATATAGTGACAGTCTTTGGAAGAGAGGACCTGATAATCTACACCATGTTGTTCCAAAGCCGGTAAAAACGCCAGATTCCCAGAAAGTATCCTTATACAATGCCAGCCAGTTTCAACTTGAATATTGGAAGGAATACTCATTTGTTCACTATTTATTTGTTCACTTACAACCATTATATTTTCAAAGGTTTGGGTTATGGCAAGTAATTCATCTCCCACCACCCAATCAGGTATTTGTTGGCCGACTTCAAGGTACGAAATCATGTATTTCCCACTCAACAAAGAATACTTAATGGTAAAAGGTTCAATAACCCTTTCATTAATACGATCCCAGGCCTTGTTCCAATCAATTTCACCAATTCCTAAAAGTTCCTTATGTTGATTCAAAACACACTGTTGGCTAATGGATATTAAGTCATCGTCTGACATATCTTGACGTATTGCGTTTATTTTCAGCCACCAATATACCTCTCTATTAGTGGGATTCTTTTTAATTCTCAGCATTCTATAAATTAAATTTCTATCCTCAATAGAAAATGAATCAGATTCCTTCAAATGCCACTCATATGGATTATCGGGCCTGAGCAGCCGTTCCTGCACCAGCCTGAACTTCGAAATCCAGTTATTTACTGTCCGCAAGCTCGGGGCCGCCGCATTCCTAGACAAAAAGGTATGGATTGTTTTAGGCGAACCACCTTGAACATACAAAACCAAGGCTTCAGAAATGAGTTGGGGATTTGAATAAGGCCTAGCCATATTATTACCTAATTTATATTTATTATTGCTTTATTTGCCTAATTATTACATTATTTATATATATTAATGCATCGAACATCTTACGCGCAATTACACACACTTCATAATTTTCTGGAACTCGACAGAAGTTAAACATTTAGAAGGAACTATGGGCACACAAAAGTAAGTAACGGTGCTAACTTAATCCGTTCTCAAGAGTAAAGCTGTCAGTCTATGAAACCGAGAGATTTAGCAGCTCTTCTGACATCTTCAGGCCGAAATGCATTAAGCAAAATTTTGACGTCTGAACCTGACTCATGTCTATCAACAAGACGACCGATTCTGTCAGGTTTATTACCACTCACGGGAAGATCAAGAGCCTTTAACGCAAAAGCCAAATCATCGGACCTAAATTGACCTAAAAATTCTTTGAATTCCATTTGCTTAGAGCCACTCCTCCGAAACTAATAGCTTATATAGACATAGACTCGTGCCTTAGACCCCAATTATACATTGATTACTATGGGTTAATTTGCATGAATCAAAAAGTGTAATAAGATCCCATTAAACTCACCTACCAACATACTGAGGTCGAATGATGGCTCACTTACACGGATCAATAATAGACCAAGATACAGGGCAATGCGTTGAAGCTAAAGTACAAGTCTTGACCTCTTCTGGGGAATACGCCGCACCAATAAACGCAATACAAAAAGTTGGTAACGGATATCCCTTTTTTTATTCTGAAGGCACTTTTTCAGTAGAGATTCCCCGAGGGCACACATTGATAACGGTAGAAAGGGGAACAGAATATGAGCCAAAAAGTATGACTCTTGAAGCGTCTTCGAACGGGACCCACACAATCGAAATAGTCATATCAAGGTGGAACAAATTCGCACAATCGGGATGGCACGCTGGAAACACACACATACACTATGATGAAAAAGAAAATCGCCCAGATGAACGCTTAGCTCTGGACCCTCGAGTTGAAGACCTACGAATGACTGCGGTCAGTATCCTAAAAAGAGGCGATCTAGAATATGCAACTAACAAATACCCGATTGGTTTTTTGACTGATTTTTCGACAAAACATCATTATGTGCAAAACGGTGAGGAAAGTAGGCATAACAGGGAACCTTGGGAAATAGGATACGGGCATATAATGCTCCTCGACATACGTAATGAGGTCGAACCGATTAGCCGAGGAGTATTGGTCGACCAATTTGAGCCAGATTACCCTCCATTGTCATTTGCTTGTGATGACACCCGTAGGCAAGGAGGAACCGTCATATGGTGTCACAACGGTCAAGGCATGGAGGCACCTGTAGCAGCAGCCTTAGGCAAGGTAGACGCGTTTAACCTTTTCGATCCATATTGGAGTGACCCAGAGTACGACATTTATTATGAAATCCTTAATTGCGGCATAAGAATGCCTGTGTCCACAGGATCCGATTGGTATATTTGTTCCTCAAACCGAGTCTACACTCATTCAAATGCGGAATTTAAGTACTCAAACTGGTTAAGTTCTTTGAAGTCGGGGAAGACATTTATAACGAACGGGCCATATGTTTCCTTGAATATCAACGATCATATGCCTGGAGATGAATTAATATACAACTCCGGAGAAAAGTTATCTGTTAAATTGGAATGGAAATCTCATTATCCCATCCAACTAGCCGAAATTATACAAAACGGCAATGTGATTTCCGCCAAAGAATGTTTGCCGCCACAGAAGAATGGAATAATTGAATTAGAGTTTGCACCATCACACGATTCTTGGGTGTCAGCAAGACTCTTCAGTGGGGTTAGGGATAGTTATTTACAGCCGCAATTTGCGCATACTAGCCCAATCTACATACTAGCGGGCAAAGAGGCGCCTGAACGCAAAGCTTCCGCACTACAATTTGTGAGTAAAATAGATAAATCACTTGAATGGGTTAGAAAAAAAGGTAGATTTTATAATGATCATCAAAGAGCGGAGATAGAAAGTTTATTTCGTGAAGGACAAGAAAAATACCGAAGCTGGTCTGGAAACTAATGCGCTCAACTCAAAACTTAAAACTAATTCACACCAAAAGGATTAATAATTTATGACAACCAAAATAGTCACCGATAGCACTTCGGACATACCGCAAGAATTCATAGACAGATTGAATATCAAGGTCGTACCACTAAATGTCCATTTCGGAGACACTTCTTACAAAGACGGAGTACAAATATCCCCTGATGAGTTCTTTGAAAAGCTAACTACCGGCTCAATTTTTCCATCCACCTCACAACCTTCCATAGGTGAATTTATTGAAGCCTATGAGGAAACTTGGGAGGAGGACAGCGAAATAGTTTCAATTCATATTTCATCCAAACTTAGCGGAACCTACAATTCAGCTTTTCAAGCAAGAAAAGAACTAGAAGGGAAAATGGAAATCCACCTTGTAGATTCTTTGACAGCTTCGATGTCAACGGGATTAGCAGTAATAAGTGCCGCACTTGCAGCACAAGAAGGTAAATCAGGACCAGAATGCGCAAAGATCGCCAATGATATATTGGAGAAAAGCAGTATATATGTGATGCTGGACACACTCGAATTTTTAGAGAAGGGAGGCAGAATCGGAAAGGCTCGATCAATGCTGGGAAACATACTAAAAATCAAGCCACTTCTCACAGTTGAATCGGGAGAAATATCTGAATTCGGAAAGGCCCGCTCTCGTAGAGCAGCATTATTAAAATTACAACAAGCGGCTTCGCAGTTTGACCCAGTACAACAAATCGCAGTGGTCTATAGCACCGGGGAAGAAGACGCATTAAATTTTGCCAAGAGTCTTGAAAAATTACTACCAGAACAAGAAAA
>CAZUHE010000002.1:0-1975 GCA_964620395.1 uncultured Dehalococcoidia bacterium | reverse complement strand
AAGACGCATTAAATTTTGCCAAGAGTCTTGAAAAATTACTACCAGAACAAGAAAAACCCATAGTATCAAGAGTTGGGCCAGTGATTGGTACTCATGCCGGGCCCAACGTTATAGGCGTAGCTTTAGTAGCTAAATAATCTTAATCGGTCTTCAAAAAATGCACGATAATTTAACACATTATGAGCAATGATAAGAACAATAACGAAAAGACTGAGATGTCGCCAATATATGAAATCTCAGACAATTACGTTGAAAAAATTGCGGAACTCAACCCCATAACCGCTACTTCGTTAGGAATAAAGGGACACGAGACAAATCTCGGCGATTTCACTCCTGAAGGCAACAATAAAAACGCTTCATTAGCTACGAATACTCTAAAGGCGTTAATTACAGCGCCTATACAGAGCGAAGACGACCGTAGAGCTAAGGAAGTAATGACTGAAGACATCGAAACTGAACTAAGACTACATAAAGAGCAAGAACATTATCGCTCTTTAAATATACTTCATAGCCCGATGCATAGCATTCGTATGGTTTTTGACCACATGCCCAAAAACACCGTGTCAGAATGGGAAAATATATCAGAGAGATTGTCAAAAATTCCTAAGGCACTTTCAGAATATACAAGTACGTTGAGAGAGGGAGTTAAAAAGAACCTAGTGTCAACCACGAGACAGAGTCAGGCCTGTGCGGCACAAGCGGCAACATGGGCTGGATCAAATGGATCGACGTCATTTTTCGCAAACATTCTTACTGAATTTAAGAATGCAGATATTGACTCTGGAAAACTTCAAAACGCGCTTGAAGTTAACATATCAAAATCTGAGAATGCATACGGTAAATTTTCTGAATTTCTGGCCACAGAATACACCGATATGGCAAACCCTGAAGATGCGGTTGGCGATGACCGATATCAACTGTGGGCTAGAACATATAACGGTATTGATCTTGACTTGATCGAAACCTACGAATGGGGCTGGGACCAACTGCGCTGGGTAGAAGAAGAGATGAACAAAACAGCTAAATATATCATCCCTGGAGGGAGCGTTGAGGAAGCTAAAAACCTATTGGAGTCAGACCCAAAAAGACGCGTAGACGGAGTCGAAAATTTCAGATCCTGGATGCAGAACCTTCAAGAAAACACCATAGAGGAATTAAACGGTAACCATTTTGATATTCCGAAACCAGTAACAAAAATTGAAGCCCTTATTGCACCGGAAGGCGGTGCGTTGGCCATGTATTACACCAGACCATCAGGAGACTTTTCAAGACCAGGGCGAACATGGTATCCCACTGGAGGGAAAACAAGTTTCCCAATATGGGGAGAAGTTTCGATTGCTTACCATGAGGGTGTCCCGGGTCATCATTTTCAGATCGGAACATCAGTGTACCTCAGTGAAACACTATCACGTTACCAAAGACAACTAGGGGGAACCTCAGGCTACGTGGAAGGGTGGGCCTTATATGCCGAAAGATTAATGGGAGAATTGGGATACCTTGAAAACCCTGATTACTACATGGGAATGTTGAGAGCACAAGCGCTTAGATCTGTGAGGGTAATTCTGGACATAGGAATGCACCTAAAGTTACAAATACCACAAGACTCTGACTTTCATCCAGGTCAACCATGGACTCCTGAATTAGGGCTTGCGTTCATTGAGACAAAGAGCCATTTCCCAAAACATTTCGTGGCCAGCGAGATTGATCGATACCTAGGGCTGCCTGGACAAGCGATAAGTTACAAGGTCGGGGAGAAAGTATGGTTGGAAACCAGAGAATCTGCAAAGAAAAAAGCGGGGGAGAAATTTAACTTAAAGGATTGGCACACCAAGGCCTTAAACCTAGGAGGTATGGGACTTTCTCAGATGAAGCGTGAACTTATAAACATATAGAGAAGGAATTTACACGCCGACCAAATAAGATGGAGCGGAAGACGGGATTCGAACCCGCGACCTTCTCCTTGGCAAGGAGATGC
>CAZUHE010000001.1:0-59993 GCA_964620395.1 uncultured Dehalococcoidia bacterium | reverse complement strand
CATCGCATTGTCAATAGTCTTATTTGATTTAATTGCTACAAGAGCACTCTGTAACCTGTGTCTTTCTGGCATGTGATAATGAACATCATTAGTAGCTACAACTGGCAATCCAATGTCAGAAGCTAGTTTACTGAGAATACGAATCAATCTCTTATCTCCGTAGACTAGATTACGGCTTAATTCAACATAAACAGAATTTTCTTCAAAACATTCAGCGTATTCTTGTAGTACTCTTTTAGCTTTTTGTATATTTCCAGATGATGCTAATGCTGAAACTTTCCCTCTATAGAACCCTGTTAATAGAACAATTCCTTCTGTATAGGGTTTTAAATCCTCAAATTCAATCCTGGGGTCTTTACGATTAGCTTTATTTGCCAAGGTAAGAATTCGGCATATATTTGCATACCCAATCCTGTTTTTAGCCAAGAGGGCTACCATAAAACCGTCAGTAAAAGTAACTTCAGCACCAACGATCGCCTTTATACTCAATTTATTAGCCTGTCGGGCAAACTCAAGAGACCCACACATGTTGTAATCAGTAAGTGCAATAGCAGGATAACCTAGTTCAACAGCCCGATTAAGAAATTCATGTACATGAGAAGCTCCAACACCAAACGAATAAAAACTTTTCGTCCTAAGTTCTACGTAAGGAATCTTGTTGCGACAATAACCAGACATATACATTAGTAGTTTTGGCAATACCAACGTGTTGTTATTGCGTCTTTAAAAACTGTGATGATTTCATCATTATCCAACCTCAGTGAGTAGTAAATTCTCCTAACAGGATTAACCATCCACCAAAAATCTATTTTCCATATATCCTCAATTTCAATATCCAATTCACCTTGGGGAGAAACAAATACAGATACTGGAAGACCTTTACTTTCTTTAACGACTACTGGGATTGGCAGATTAAGGGCCTTCATATCCTCAGGAGCATTGGAGCTCAAGGGAACTTGAATAGCCCTCATTTCTGGTATTGGGTGACAATCATCAATGACCATTATCCGATATATAGATTTAGCACCTGCCATCTTCATTTGAAGAGATTTGTCGACGTTAATCAGTTGATCAAAATATTCATTATTAGAATCACCATGATCAGAAAATATTCGCGACTGAGTACCGTGTTCATTAGAAAACCCAGACACTGTAAGTGAAACTCTTTCCACAAAACCAGGTAAATCAAATTCACCCAGAATGTTACGTATTGATAACAACGCGGACGAAGGTGTGGAAACTGGTTCTCTGGTTACAATATTTTTTACCCAAGTTGTATTTTTATAAAGATCACATCTCAAAACAAATTCACTGGCATATTTACCTTTAAGAGGTGGAACGTCGTATAACCTCTTAAGAAGAATATCTATTGCCGTAAACACAATCTCTTGCACATTAGATTCAAACGGCAGTGAGATGCATTCAGATACATTATGTTCCTCATTTTTAGTAACTACTGGAGAAAAACCATTTCCAGACACCAGTTTCCACGCTCTATAAGCTTCTGCTCCAAATCTTGACCCTATATGGTTCAAATCATGGGATGTAAGATCTCCAATGGTTGATATACCAAATTTTTTGAAATCTGAAATTACTTTTTGACTTACTGGCAACATATGTACTGAGAATGGAGCTAAAAATGTGGCGATTTCCGAAGAATGCCCCGACACTTTAGTGGCACTATTAATTTGACTGGAAATCGCTGCTATATATGAAACGAACTTAGTAGATGCAATACCTGCACGAGCCTGAAAAAACTCAGGAATCATATTCAACACTCTAGATATCGCTTTTACTTCACCTCCATACATATTATCGACCCCAATCATATTGAAATAGACTTTACCCAAACCATCTTCTTCTACATGTGAAAACATTCTCTTAAGATCAGATACGATTCGAGCGAAAAGATGGGTATAATATCGAATATCCGCCTTCATAATGACGGCTCCTGAAGATCTTGATATAGCTTCGGTTAATGGCATACCACGAGAAATAGTGGTGATGTTTTGGGACACATCGAACACTGATGGATAACCTAGACGTTCACCTGAATACAAAATTAAATCCTTGGCATTCAGATCTGGTCTCCGCCTTAACTCTGCCTTTATACCCATGTGAGTGATAACAAGACACCCTGTTTTCATTACGTTCTATCCGACTATTTATATGCTGTAAAACTTTAGTATTTTATAGAACGTTAGTTCTAATTTCAACATGGATCAAATACAACAACACTAAATTGACCTTCAGGGAGGGTGGTGGTATCTTCAGGGCTTAGATGTAGAAAAACACAATAATTCGCAATCAAACTGTATCTATGGGGAGAAGAACAATGAGTGTTACTTTAGGAAGCGGCAACTTCAAATATGAAGCTCTGGATAGTTGGCCTTCACTACCTGGTGGGGCAAAATTCATAGAAACACCGGGAGTCGCTGTAGATTCTCAGGATGAAATATATACTTTCAGCCGTAATGTGGAACACCCTGTGATGGTTTTTAATCAAGAAGGCGAATTCCTGAGAGGTTTTGGAGCTGGGGTATTCAGTAATAGAACTCACGGAATCCTGATCGGTCCTGATGATACGGTCTACTGTGCCGATGATGGTATCCACACAATCACGAAGTTCACCCGAAATGGAGAACTACTTATGACTATCGGTACTCCTGGAAAAGCATCAGAAATATGGAAAGGGGAACCATTTAACAGACCCACTCATGCCGCAGTATCAAAAAAAACTGGAGACATATTCATTACGGATGGATACGGTAATTTCCGTGTACATAAGTATTCTCCAGAAGGAGAATACATAAAATCATGGGGAAGCCCTGGTATAGAACCAGGTCAATTTTTACGACCACATAACATAGCCGTCGATGACGATGACAGAGTTATAGTAGCAGACAGAGAAGCGCATAGAGTACAGGTGTTTGATACAGATGGAAATGTTATTGACGTATGGAACAACATATTTATGCCAAACGGCCTCACTATAGGGCCTGACGGAAACATCTACATTGGCGAATTACCTGGTATGACTCAGGCTGATCCCACACCTCCAAATCACGGACATAACATCAGCATAATAAGTCCAAGCGGGGAACATCTGGCCAGAATTGGACACCCTGAGGAAGGAGAAGAACCCGGCAAGTTCATTGCACCACACGGAATTGGTGTTGATTCACAGGGAAGCATATATGTCGGAGAGGTATCCTATACAATTCGCGGAAGTAGTATGAATCCGCCCAGAGAATTAAGAAGTATGAGCAAATTACTTAAAGTAGATTAAGCCTCTGACTCTGGAAGACAATCTTCCAAAATCAATTGAAAAAATCAACATCCCGATCTTCCAAATATGGTTGAGCTCGCTCAGCATTAATGGTTATACCCAAACCTGGGGCATCCCAGACTTTTATAAACCCATCTCTAACTATTGATTCCGGAGATCCTTTATCCCCAGGAAGTCCTTCCACTATGTCATACCACCATTCAGGCTGCCCTGTTGAATATTCAAACGCAATAAAATTATCCGGATAGGTCGCTGCAACTTGAACCTGTGCTGCAAGACCTATCAATCCAACACCGATACCATGAGGTGCAAACTGAATCCCATGAATATCAGCATATTGAGCTATCCACTTCATTTCTGATATCCCACCCACATCCAAAGGGTCAGGCCCTACCACATTAACTGCGTTTTTTTCTATCAACTCCTTAAAATTATCACGAAGATAAATCTGCTCTCCAGTGTGGATAGGCGTCGTTGTATGAGGCGTTACCTGCAAGAAAAGATCCGGATCAACAGATGAAGAAAAATCACCTCTTATTGTGTCTTCCAACCACATAACATCATAGGGCTCAAGAGCGCGAGCCAATTTAAGGGTATCTACTATAGTCATTCCTGGACCACAATCCAACGCCAAGCCAATCTGATCACCTAAAACTTCCTTCATAGCAACAACACATTCAACAGTATGTTTAAATCCTTGAGGTGTGAGGAGGCCTCTGTTCGGATATGAAGGTGACGGATGCATCCCTGGTATTGATTCACCTTGATAATCCCCATAATAATAATTGGGAACATCGGCGCCCATTTTACCGTGAAAAGATATCGCCTGCTTTACAATTGTAAATCTCTGAGGCAAATCTTTCATGATCTGAGTTGACTCGGCATAATCATCTGGGTTTTTCCCTGGTAAAGGAGATCTTATGGCTCCGTTGTATACCCTAACACGATCCCGGATTTTTCCGCCTAGAAGTTTATAAACCGGCACTCCGGCTGACTTACCAGCTATATCCCAAAGAGCAATTTCTATGCCACTAACAGCAGCTCCCCATGGCTTAAAAGCACCCAGCCTACGAATTCTGAGCATAGTTCGCTCTACGTCTGTGGGATCAGCACCTAATATCAATTTTTTGTAATATTCAAGGTGCCATCGAATGTGGAGTGATCTAAGACGAGCTGTGGTTCCATACCCGTCAATCCCTTCGTCAGTTTTAATTCTGATTACGGGCTGCCCCCCGATTATCGCGCATCTCAAATCTGTTATCTTCATAAAGTACCCGCTTTGTCCAATTCCGGCCTTGGCCAACCGGGAGGAAAGTGTTTGATTTCTTTTTCAGTTTTAATCAATTTCATACCGAGAGCCTGATAATTGGGCAAAGCTCTGGGGTGGTCCAACGTGCATGTCCAAACATGAACTCTCAAAGCTCCCATAGAGAAAGACCGTTGTAAAGCATCTGTAAGAATAAAACTACCAAAGCCTTTGCCAATACTATCTGATATCAATCCCAGGTACATTATTTCAACATTCTTGTCTTGCTGTTCTTCAAGCTCATAGTATCCCATTGGCTTACCATCAGATTCCAAAACCCATATAAAAACATTTGATTTACTTAGCCTTTGATTCCATTGCTCTAAATCCCAAAAATGTCTACCTGCCCAGTGCCATCTCTCACCCACAGTTCTATACAAGAAACAAGCATAATCATTTTCACCAACTCCGAGTTGACGCATCTCGGCTTTCCCGTTATTCACTGGAACACATAAAATATCATCCAATTTTTTTATATCCAGATGGTAAGCAGTAACCGGGTATTCAAAACCAGAAACCTTTTTTCCTTCAGTGATGATTATGACCTCCGTTCAACGACGGTGATTTCAAGGGAACAAAAACAAGTAACAGTGCCGCAGATATCATCAGAGCTGCAACATAATAAAACACATGATCCATTGAGTAATTATCGTAAAGAAACCCTGCAATAATCGGGGATGACGCACTCAAAACGAACCGGGCGAAAGATAAAGACCCCAATGTCGTTGTAGCTACACCTTCCCCTACTATGTCAAGGGCTGCCGCTGTCAAAATCGGTTGGTCACTGTAAAAAAACGTTCCCAGCAAACAAATTAATATCAAAATAATGGCAGTATCTTCGAATACCGACATAAGCATTACAACAATAGCCAAAAAAATCATGCCTGGAACTAGAACCTCACGCCTACCAAACCTGTCAGATAGATATCCCATAACAGGTGTAAAAAATATACCTACAGCAACGAGAAGACCGAAATATACACCTCTCATTAAATCTGATAATTCGAGATCATTGGACAAATAAGAAGGCAAGAAAGTAACCAACGCTATAAAAGCCATTCCTCTAATACCACCAATAATCGTTATCATCCAAATTAATGGATTCCTAAGAATAGCCCGTGTTTGTGATAGTTGTCCGGTATCATTTTTTGTGTTTTCGCTCTCTATGTTTCTACCTATATCCTTGAAAGCCCAGAACACCAGAAATGCCAGACCCATCGGAACCACTGCGTATATTGACAATATGTCTTTCCATGCCAAATACCCTAAAAGAAACCCGGTAACTACTGGGCTAACAGCATCTCCAATATTGCCGCCAACACCATGAAACGAAAGAGCTGTTCCTCTTCTGTGTGAATAATGATGAGAAAGGGAAGCAAGAGCAGGCAAATGCCACATTGATGCAGCAGTTGCAACAACTGAAACTCCGATAAGCAGCACAGGGAATACCGGAGCCTGTCCCACAAGAAGCCAACCAACCCCAAAAACACCCATACATAGCGCTAACAATAAGCCCCAATGACGCCTGAATATATCTGCCAAAACTCCACCCGGTAAAGTAATAATGCCCGATACTGTCTCTCTTGTAGTGGATATGAGTCCAACGCCCACTTTGGATAACCCAAATGCCGCTTCGATCTCAGGCAGCAACACCAAAAACGATTGCAGAAACCAATGAAACACACCGTGACCGCTAGTGAGCCCCGCTATTATAAAATTACCTCTCCGTGGACGAATATGATGGCCGTGATGGCCCGACGGTCCATGATGACTGTGTTCCGAGGAATCATTATTCTCAGATGTAGTATGTTTCGCCATTTGATTGACTACCCCACTTTATACTTATTCAACAATTCCATATTCAATTCATATCCTACGCCGGGTCTGTCCGGAACTGTTACAAATCCGTCCTTATCAGGTTCCATTCGAGGCATAAACATCTCTGCCCTCAACGGGTCGACAGCAACAGGATAATATTCCAAGAATTCTCCATGCGCTATTGAAGCCGCAAGCGGCAATTGTAGTTCCTGGCATCCATGGGGAGCAATGGAAACCCCTTTTTTCAAGGCTAAATCACATACATCCATAGCGACATCGTATCCAGGACAAATAGTTACATCCACATTGAGTATGTCCGCCCCATCTTGATCTAGCAAAGTTTCGAAGTGTGATAAATGATATCCATTTTCCCCAGTTGCTATCTTCACATCAGATTTTGATTTCAAAACCCCATGTTCTCTGTACCGATGTATGGGCATAGGCTCTTCAAACCAGTAGACTCCATATTTGGACAACTCTTCAGAAAATTCCAGTGAAGTATCAAGATCGAGAGCACAGTTAGCGTCAACCATAAGAACAATTTCGTCACCAACAGCCTTTCTAGCCGCTTCCACTCTCTTCATATCTCCAACGACCCCTTGGTTTGGGTCACCAATCTTGATCTTCACAGCACCTGCATGCATTTCCTCAACATTGAACCTTACTTCTTCTTGAAGTTCAGCTAATCCTTTGCCTTCAGCGTAATAACCTCCAGCGATATAAGTTCTAATCCGAGATTGGGCACCTCCCAGTAAACTATGTACTGATTTACCAAGTGATTTACCTTTTATGTCCCAACAGGCGATATTAATCGCGGCTAACACTTGGGTGTTAACTCCACCGGGACCAAGTATCTTAATCTGTTTTTCACCAAGATCTTCTGATATAGCTCTGGTATCTCGTGGATCACGACCAATTAACAGATCCCGAAAATAATCCACAAATGGGGGAAATATATTAAGAGGGCGCTCTGCTGCGGTACCACCGTTCCAACCATAACCCTCTATACCTTCATCCGTCTTGACTGTTACTTTGTGCAATCTGCCTGGCCCATAAAAATGACCCCCGTTCCAGATACCTGGCCTTTCCCATTCAAAAACTTCGCTCGTTATATCAGTTATTTTCATTGTTTTCTCACACAAACTTAAAATTTATTAATATTTTACAGCCATTAAAAATACTTGTTTCGTTATTAACTCAAGTTGCCCTTATTCAATCTCTGTTTCATAGAATTTAGGTAGGCTTCGCCCCCATAAACTATTGCCCCCATAACAATTAAAAGTAATCCGACTAAAAGCCCCGACCCTGGATCTTCATTCAGTACCATCCAGGCAAACAATACCCCGGCAGGTGGTTGAACAAAGGAAAAAAAAGTGATCGTCGAAGGTAAATATTTCTTCAAGAGCCAAGCGTTTGCTAAAAACCCGAAACCAGCTATAACAAAACCTTGATAAGCAAGCGACAATAAGAATCCGGTTTTCAAGGACCAAACCGGATTCTCAAATAGCTGGCTCGCTGCAAGAAGAAGGATTGTTCCCATTACCAATTGCCCATACATTATTTTTATCTCAGACATTTTTTGAGCAAAGTTCGACATTAACACCAGACGGAAACCTAAAAGCGCGGCCGATATAAGACTCAGTATGTCCCCATGAACCGACACTCCTACTACGGCATCGTTGCTATCCTTTAAAACCAACACTAAAATCCCCAAATAGGAAAACATTATCGCAACAATTTTCCAACGTGTCAGACGATCATTTGGGACAACGAAATTAGCGATCACGGCCGCCCAAATAGGATAGGTGGCATTAAGAGCTGTAGCGTGACCAGCCGTGGTGTAAAACTGACCCATATTCATGAAAATGATCTGCACAGTGAACAACAAACCAATGAAAAACACAGGTCCCATTTCTGTTTTTGCGATCTTAAAGGATTCCTTCTTTAGCACCATGTAACCCAGAGTGATGAAGCCACCTAAAACAAAACGTAACCATCCAACTTGCATCGGTGGAGCGTATTCAAGCGAAACTTTTATACTCACATGATTCCCCCCCCAAAGCAAAGAAAGGAAAACTTGAAAACCGCTAGCTAAAAGGTTAGCTGGCCGCCTGATATTTGATTGGCGTTCGGTACGATTTTCCAAGCTCACCATTAACCTTTTTATTGAACCCAGACACTATCATTAGGTCTAGCGTCAACAATTAATTCTATTTCAATACCTTTCTGATATCCTATTCCCATAGCACTGATATAACATGATCAATGAAAATGACATAAAACTTACGGTGGTGGACCAATCCCCTATACGACGTGGGGACACAGCATCCAGCGCCCTCAAGGAATCTGTACAGTTAGCGCAACACGTTGAGTCGCTAGGCTATCACAGATACTGGGTAGCGGAACATCACAATTCAACTTCTTTTTCCGGAACAAGCCCCGAAATACTAATTGGACAAATAGCCGCTAACACAAAAAACATACGTGTTGGAAGTGGAGGGGTTATGCTCAGCCATTATTCTGCACTTAAAGTGGCAGAACAGTTCAGTATGCTGGACTCGTTTTATCCAAATCGAATAGACCTAGGCGTAGGAAGGGCACCAGGCAGCGACGGAAAAACTGCCGCTGCTCTGACCTACCCAAGGCGTGTCATGGACGTACATCAAGATTTTCCGCAAATGGTAAGAGATCTAGCAAGTTTTTTGAATGAAGGTCCGGGTGATACCCATCACCTTAATGGAATTTCCGCTCAACCGGGTAAAGTAAAAGAAACCAGCCCTATTATTTGGCTGCTTGGTTCAAGTGACTACAGCGCAAGGTTAGCGGCGGAGTTGGGGTTACCATTCAGTTTCGCCGATTTTTTTGGAAACACCTCAGAATACGGGCCGCAAGTAACAGATTTATACAGAAAATTATTTGAGCCTTCCAACTTCCTATCAGAGCCATTAGTTAACGTCGGACTTCAAGTGACCTGCGCTCCCACCGAAGAAGAAGCTAAATTTGTAGGTTCCTCTCGGAATTTAAACAAGATTATATCTAGACTGGGCCTGTCAACTCAGGGATTGATTCCACCAGAAGAAGCTACTGACTGGCCATTGGACAATCATGCGAAAAACTACATGGAACAATCAACACAGAGCAATATTGAAGGAGACCCGGACCAAGTTAAAGAAGGTATTCTACTAGCTGCTGAGAGATACCAAACAGGAGATGTCGGTATCGTTACAAACTGTTACGATTTTGCACACCGAAAGCGATCCTACACACTTGTATCAAAAGCATTCAGACCAAAAGGGACAAGAGATCTTACGCCAATTGGGTAAGACTCAGATACAAACGTATAGAATAGAACATAGAGATTACCTACTGGTTCTACTTGGAAACTTTTTCAGGAATATTTGGCTTGGTCGCCATCAGAAAACAAAAACCTCCCACAGCAGCTAAGAAACCCAATACTCCGAAGGCGTGAATGTAATCACCTCTTACATCTCTCATGTATCCAGCAAAAATTGGGCCGATCAACAGCAGAACATTCATTGGAACTTGTGATGCTCCCATTATTTTGCCGAAGTGTTTCCTTCCAAAATACTCTCCTCTTATGGACGAAGATATCGGACTCCTGCCTCCAAATCCCATACCAAAAAACAATGCAAATATATACGCTGTTGCCAATGTAGCAGGTCCAAGAATAAGGCAAAACACACCAATTGCTTGGAGCAAAGAAAAAAACATTAGGGCCACATTTTTGGGAATCCTGTCTCCTAATATACCCCCTACCATTTGAAACACCATAGAAACAGCTGTGTAAGCAGATACTACATAGGCTGCAGTCTGAAGGCTGTAGCCCATATCAGTCATCATTGGGGCCAAATGTAACATCAAGGCCAGAAGAACCATAGAAGTGAATCCGTGCCCGATTCCAATTAACCAAAACGCCCTAGTTTTTAAAGCTTGAGAGACGGTAAAATCAAAGGTATCAACAGGAGTAACATCCTTTAAATTACCAGGTTTGCCAACCGGTTCTGAAGGTGATTCTCCGTCCGGCAGTAGCCCATAGTCTTCTGGCCTATCTCTTATTATCCTTGTAATTGGAAAGGCTAAAAGAACAACTACTATGCCTAAAACCAATGCAGTATTGCTCCAACCGAAGCGCCCCGTTACGTCTGGATCCACAAGCCATGCAATTAATGGAACAAGAAACAAAGAACCCAATCTCGAAACTGAATTCGCGAGTCCCATAACCATAGAACGACGTTTTATGAACCAATTATTTAGCATGGTATGTAATGCCAGCCAACTTCCAAGACCTTGACCCAAAGCTATAACCAGATAGGCAAAATAAAAAACAAGCAGGTGATTCATACGACTAAATAAAACCCAACCTAACCCCATAATTACCATCCCGATAAGGACCATTCTCCTCGTTCCAAATTTATCTATGAAATACCCTTCTATAGGTCCCAGTATCCCTCCCTCAATCCTAGTAAACGACAGAGCTAAAGAGAGTTGAGTTCTGTTCCATCCAAATGCTCTTTCAATCGCAACAGCCCAGATTCCCATTGCATGAAAAAGTGGGGTGGTCGCAAGCAACATGACTGCCCCAAAGGCAGGAATAAGGTACCAACCATAATAAATACGTTTAAGGCGTTCTATATATCCACCGTTAAAACCATTGCGCCGAATCATGAAACTTTACAAAGATAACTATTGTTCAAATCAAAAACTCACATATAAAGAAAGCGTAAGCACTAGGCTTCACATATCACCTGCCTTTTTTGGCGAAACCGTCTAAACAGGCCAAATTCATTACGCCAAGCCCCAGCAGATAATTACAGGAATTGGTTTTCATATGTTAACGTAAGGTTAATGAGTCAGTCCACTTATATCTTTTCAAGGACATTTTATGATTACTGGAGAGTTAGTTAAAAGAATTACACCAATCGATTAGTTTACAGTTAACTGCTGGAGGGCGTTACCCTTGAATAAAAAACCAAATTTCGTACTAATCCTCGCTGATGACATGGGATATTCGGATCTGGGGTGCTATGGCTCCGAGATAAACACTCCGAACTTAAACTCACTCGGAGAAACCGGTATTCGATTTACACAGATGTACAATTCCGCACGATGTTGTCCGTCCCGAGCAGCTCTTCTCACAGGATTAAATCCCCAACAGACCGGTGTAGGCCACATGACCTCTAATTTTGGAGTCGCTAATGAATTTGACATACCCGCATATCAGGGATATCTAAACCAGAATTGTACGACCATCGCCGAGGTACTTAAAAGTTCAGGTTATACCACGCTAATGTCAGGAAAATGGCATGTGGGAGGAGGTTACGACCTGCTCGACGATTCCTCATGGTCTCCGGGAGATGACGAGCATCCAGTACCAACCCAGAGGGGCTTTGACAAGTTTTACGGAATCGTCACGGGCGCTGGCAGTTTCTATAACCCACGTACACTTATGAAAAACGACAAGTTTGTCAACGTTACTGAATCAGACTTCTATTTCACTGACACTATTACCGACAACGCCGTAACGATGATTGATGAGGCAGCTGAAAAAGATCAGCCATTCTTTTTACACCTAGCCTACACAGCACCTCACTGGCCTTTACACGCACTGGAAGAAGACATCGCAAAATATGAAGGAAAATACCTAAACGGGTGGGACCAACTACGTACAGATCGTCATGAAGAACTGAAAGGTATGGGTATCTTGGATTCAAAATGGGATATATCACCTCGGAACGAATCAGCGAAATCATGGGCTATGAGTGACAATAAAGCCTGGGAAGATCTTCGAATGGCCACATATGCAGCCATGATTGACAGGATGGATCAAGGCATAGGCCGTGTACTTCAAAAATTAAAAGACCTTGATATCGAAGACGATACGGTAATAATGTTCCTATCGGACAATGGGGGTTGCGCGGAATTCTTCGCAGAGGATAGTAACCAGGCAAATCCAGCCCAATATTCTTCTCCTACCGTGGACGGTCGACCCATGCAGGTAGGAAACATTGCAACGGTACGGCCAGGTCCCGACGACACATTCATGAGTTACGACTTACCTTGGGCAAATGCCAGCAACACACCCTTCAGATTATTCAAAAGATGGACCCATGAAGGAGGAATTTCCACCCCGTTTATCGTGAGTTGGCCCAATAAGATAAAGCAATCTTCCATAATTCATGAACCAACTCATATCACTGATATCGCAGCCACGATATATGAAGCCGCAGGTGCACCCTATCTAAACGAATACAAAGGCCACCCAATCAAGGAATTAGAGGGACAGAGTTTCTTTGAAGCTATAGAGAAAGGAAAATGGATACGTGGTCAAGACATTTTTTGGGAACATGAGGGAAGTAGAGCAATGCGATCCGGGGAGTGGAAATTAGTTTCTGAAGTAGGGAGGGAATGGGAACTTTACAACATGAATCAAGACAGAACAGAATTAAATAACATGGCGCAAAAGGAAAAAGATCGCGTAAGTGGCATGGAAAAAACCTACCTCAGGTGGATGGAAAGATGTGAGGTACAAACATGGCCTTTATCTGGACACAAATGGAACCCATCGCTCGTTGCAGAATATGCCCATAGCGTAGGTAACCCACCACTCAATAAGTCGCATACCAATTTTACGTAATCTCAGCGAGGATAATTGACTACTTTTGATTGCGAACAACGGGAACCTTTATAAGAAATAATGCCGATATTAACACGGCAATTAGACCCATTATTCCAATTGTCCAACGAGGCGAAGTGAGATCCGTCATCCATCCAACCCCAAGGCCGAATATGACAATCATCCCGGCAACTACCCTGTAAACACTCATTACCCTAACTCTATACAAATCATCTGTAAGGGTCTGTACTAAAACACCATTTGTAGTACGAAAAGCTGTCTGCGTTGCACCAAAAGCAGCCAAGACTAAAAAAGCTACTGGAATCCATACGGTTTGACTGAGCAGCAGGGTAATAGAAGCACTTGTAAAAGCGCAAATAACGCAGAATAACCCTCTTTTAGAAGGAAACCCAAATGCCGAAATAAAAAGCACCATCAGAAGCCCTCCTGCCCCGTTGACCGCAAGCAAATAACCTCCAAAATCCGCACCTTTGTTGAGGACAGATGCGGTATACAAGGGCAACAAAAAAAGAATAGGCTGACAAATAATATTGGGAACCGATGAGAGGATAATTAAGTATGAAAGAGATTTTTGTTTTCGCCATAGATATTTAAACCCGTCAAACACATCGGGAAACATCCTTTTAAAATTAAATTTCTCATCTTCACTCTTCGTTCCGGCATATTCAAGACTCATAGGTATCAAGCAAAGTACAGTGCTCATGTACAGAAAAGCTTCGATAGCAAAATTCCAGAAAAACCCAAAGCTTGAAACAATCAATCCACCTACAAAAGGTCCTATCATGCGAGTTCCAGGAATCGTCAACACACTGGTAGCGAATGCATTACTAATATCCCTATCAGGAACAGTATTAGCTACTAATGCGCTTCTCACTGGCATCTTGATAGACTCGCAGGAACCTGCTATTAAGGCATACAGATACACCTGCCATATCTCTATGATGTTCATTTGGACTAGAACAGCAAAAATTAAAGCAAGTAACGCCATAAAAACATCAATCGCAATCACTAACTTTCTTCTATCAAGGCGATCCCCTAGGACTCCACCCAATGGCCCGATAAAAACCCCAGGCAGTGCTACAGCTCCACCAATTCCTACAACAAGAAGGGCAGAGTTAGAGGCATCCTCTGACAAAAATTTTACTAACCATCCCAGGGTCAACAGTTGTAGCCAATGCGCCGTATTAGAGCAAAAGTTAGCCAACCACAAAAATCTATAGTTCCTGTGTGCCTTCAAAGAGTCAAAGGTTTGGATTCTTGGTATGGAATTAAAGATTTTAAGCAAAGACTAGTTACTCGATCGTACCATTATGACCTTTTCGGAGCATACCCCAATCTATTTCATAACCAAGTCCCGGCTCAGTAGGCGCTGTCACATAGCCACCATCAAGATTGATATCTTCTACCAATCCAAACATGTTCGCCCCGGTGCAAGGGAAAAATTCGAAAAATTCACAATTTGGAACCGCCATCGTCACATGCAAATTCGCCACATTATTTAACGAATTCCCCCCATGATGTATCTCACATTTCATATTAAACCCTTCCGCCAAGTGGCTAAGTCTTACTAAAGGTGTGATGCCACCGGTCACTGCCACATCACCTCTCAGAATATCGGTCGCAAACTGGGTTATCCATTGTGTCATGCCATAGTATCGACCTGGTGCATATTCAGTAGACATGATAGGAATATCGAGCTTTTGATGGAGCTTAATATAGTTGTAAAGATCCTCTTCCACCAGTGGATCTTCATACCAGTAAAAATTCAAATCTTCAATAGCTCTACCAACCCTAAGAGCATCTTCATATTGATACGACCACATTGAATCCAGCATCAGCTTCATCTGATCACCAACGGCTTCTCTGACAGTGCGCGATATCTCAATATCATACTCAGGATTACCATGCGGGTGTATTTTGTGAGCAGTCCACCCCATATCTTTAAATCGAATAGCTTCTTCAGCATACTCTTCTTTAGTTTCATGATAGGCGGTACTTGAATAAACGGGAACTGAGTCCTTGCAAGTTCCTAATAGTCTATGAATGGGTTGACCTGCTATTTTCCCATTTATATCCCACAAACAGATATCGATAGCACCAATTACATAGGTAGATACAGATCTGTTCATCTTCCAAAGATCCCACCATATGGATCCAATATCCTGAGGATTACGACCCATAATGATCGGCTTAATGAACTGTATCAAACCTGGAGCAAAATGATCTGCACCCATACGAGAGGAACCCAAAAAGGCATTTCCAGTGATGCCTTCGTCAGTCTCAACAGTTACCACACCCAATTGATGGCCTTCTCCAAAGCGGGTACCAACCCCTGTTTTCCAGGGTTCGGCAATCCAGTCAAACATATCCACCTTAACATTAGTTATTTTCATTTACAGAGACTCCTTTATCGTCTTATGACATATGGAATTTCATTCACATACAACAGGTATATTCGTACAAAATCTCGTCCTATCTTCAAACGCCTTCGCCAATTGAAGTACTCCGAAATCATCACGATATCGACCAACTATCTGCACCCCTACGGGTAACCCTTCATCGGTAAATCCGCAAGGAACGGAAATCGCGGGATGTCCGGTCGCCGTAATGTAATAACAAGATTTCATCCAGCTAATGAAATTATCCATTTTTACCCCGTTTATTTCTGTAATCCATTTCTGAGCAACATCAAAAGGGGGCCTCTGGCTAACAGGACATATAAGAAATTCATATTTTTCCATGAATTCATGCATGCGTTGGAACAATTGTGTTCTTTTAGATTCAGCGAGGCCTAGCTGAGGTCCGGTAAGGTTAACTCCCTGCTCAATATCCCAAATCATTGTATCTTTAAGCTGGTCTCTATTATTTCTGAGATATTCTCCCTGATTGATTTCTCTACCCCAGCCTCTCCAAGTCAAAAAAACTTCATCAGCATCTTTGAAATCTGGCTCATCGTCATCTACATCACATCCAATATCTGAAAAAACATGTTTTTGTGATTCCAAAACCTTGGTAGTTCTCCCGTCAACTGGAAGACCATTCAAATCACGGCTCCAGGCAATTCGTGTGCCTTTAAATTCCCTGTCCAGGGGATTCATAAACGTTTCTCCTGGGTCCGTGATAGAAATAGGGACACGCCGATCAGGTCCAGATATTGCTGCTAGCATCAACGCACAATCTTGAACAGTTCTCGCCATAGGACCCTGGACAGAAATAGGACTCCAGCTCACCTTTGAGGGGTACATCGGCACTCGCCCTGGAGAGGGTCGAAAACCTACCACATTACAAAAATTTGCAGGATTCCTCAGGGAGCCTCCTGTGTCACTCCCATCGGCTATAGGTAGCATACGGGATGCCAGAGCAACCGCAGCGCCTCCACTGCTTCCACCACATGTTTTAGAGATATCAAATGGATTAAGGGTAGCACCAAAAACTTCATTGAATGTCTGAGATCCCGCACCAAATTCAGGTGTATTAGTTTTCCCGATAGTGATCGCTCCAGCTGCCTGTATTCTTTCCACAATAAGTGAGCTGATATCAGGAATATGATTCGCGAAAAGTGGCGACCCAAAAGTCGTTCTTATTCCCTTAGTCAAAACCAGATCTTTATGTGCTGTCGGTAGCCCATGAAGAACTCCCAACTCATCACCTTTCGCCACAGCCTTATCAGCTAAATCCGCACCCTTAATACCCAGGTCGGCATGAAGCGTGACAATCGCATTTACTTTCGGATTAACAAGATCGATCATTTCCAGATGCGATTCCATCAACTCTCTGGCAGAAAAACTTTTTGACCTAATCCCTGAAACCATCTCCGTGGCTGTAAGGTTAACGATTCCCAAATCTGTCATTTTATATTCCTTTGGTAATTGGCAAAACTTTCTTTGATACCATCATTCATCCATCATATTCCTTTTCAGCCACTTCCCAGTCAGGGATGAGTAGGCGAGCAGGATTTTCTAACAGGGCAATACTGAGAGCGCCCCCCAGGCTCGCCACCAAAGATATCCCTATAGCCCAATCATAGGAACCGAAAATATCGAAAACTGGACCTCCTATCCACCCGCCAAACGCCATTCCAATTCCAGCTCCAAGCATCTGAAACCCGTGAGTGTCTCCCATCGGGGCATGCCCATAATACTTACGATTGAGGATCGGGAACCCTCCAGTTTCCCCTCCATAACCAATCCCAAAACTTACTGCAAACACCAGGAATATCGCAGGCGATGACACAAAGAAGAGCAACAAAACAGGCAAGCCTTGCATGACATAAAATATTCCCATCACGGTCCTCACACCATACCGTTCACATAACATTGGCGTTGCAATCCTGGTAACTATACTAACCACAGACAAAACTGTTAGAACTAAAGATGCGTTAACGAGCGTTAATCCTTGCTGGGTAGCCATAGGAATCAGCCATACAATTACCACGGCATGACCAACACATCCCAGAAAATGAATTGAACTCAAATTCCAGTAGGCCTTTGTGGATCTCATATAAGCCTTAAATTTCCGATACAACTCTATTGGAGGAGCTTTTGTGTTGATAGGGCTATCTCCCGGGATAGTTCCATAAGGGTGTTGGTTAATATCCTGGGGACGATTCCTGAATATGATTACCATTAACAACATGGCTCCCGTGGAAGCTATTCCAAGATATATAAAAGTCATTTTCCAACCCAGGTTGGTTAACAAATAAGCAACAATAGGAGTAGAGATGGCAGGGCCAATCCCAAATGAGGCAAATATAAGTCCCATTGCCAGACCCAAATGTCGCCGAAACCATATCATCGCTGCTGGTATAAGGGGCACAAGAAATATAGCTTGAGATACGCCTAGCACAACCCCATAAGTGAACCAGAAATGCCACACCTCAACTACAAAAGCTGTAAGTATCATGCCGGCAAAAAAAATAATAGTACCTAAAAGTGTTGCAATTCTGACACCATATCTATCTCCAAGACTACCGGCCCATGGTGACACAAAAGCGGATACTAAGCTCGAAATTGCGTAGGCAATGCCAATGTTAGTTTGGGTCCAACCGAACTCCTCATTTAGTGGATCAATTAAAGCTCCAAATGCCATCCTAACCCCACTTGCAACAACCTGCATACCGACAACGACAATTACTATGACCCAGGCATAATGCCAGTAAAATACCTTGTCTGGCGATGGCAAACCACCTTTTATATTATTAACCAATTCTTTTCACTTAAACCAACACTCAACCTTCAATCTAAATCTTCTCAGTGGAGCGGACACGTCCAAAGGGCAACCTTCTCCCAATTTAAAGTTTCTTGCGTTTCGCCATCATTCACTCGTGATTCTAACCTAGTTGAAGCTGAAGCAGCAGCAAGATAAACCGCCAAAACAAGGCTTAGCAATAGCACAACCAAAAACTGGGAAGATACAGGGAATTTAATCGTTCTGATGATATGGCTCTCTTTCCAAAGATTAGTATAAATCCCACAACTTAAAACTAGACATATTATAGTACTGAAACAAGGATAATTTCCGTTCTTTTGTTTTAAAGAAGATTTTTGATAACCTAGCAATGATTCAACAATAATCAGGCAAACATCATGGAGGAATTATGAGAGAAAACTCTATCCGAAAAAAATTACAAGCTGACAAACCGACACTAAGCACACATATACACAGCGTCTGGCCTTCAGAAATAGAAGCTTTGGGACACACTGGCCTATACGATTATGTTGAGTTTGTAGCGGAGTACGGCCCATCAGACCTACATGACCTTGACAACATGTGTAGGGCAGCTGAGCTCCACGGTCTTGGTAGCATGATAAAAATCGACCAGAGTCTTATGCCATTCCTTGCACAAAGAGGAATAGGGGCCGGATTCGAAAGTATCCTATTTACAGATGTGCGAAACCTAGAAGAAGTCCAAGATTGTATTCGTGCCGCCAGACCAGACCATCCTGATCACAGAGGTACATATGGGGTTGCAACACGACGAAACTCCTACATGGGATATGGGGGGTCTCCAGAATATGTAGAAAATGTTGCCGACGTCGTTCTGGCCTTCATGATTGAAAAAAAGGGAGCGGTAGACGAACTGGAGAAGATACTAGATGAATCCTCAGTGGAGATGGTTCAATGGGGAGGAGCTGACTTTTCCATGAATGTTGGTAAGCCCAGGCAGATGCAAGACCCAGAGGTGGTTAGTGCAAAATTAAAAACTTTTAAAACTGCTTTGGATATGGGAGTACCGCCAAGGGCTGAAATAAACTCGGGGGATGAAACAAAGGAATACCTTGATATGGGGGTACGCCATTTCTCGGTTGGCACTGATATATCTATACTTTATTCTTTCTGGAAAACTGAAGGTGAAAAGATTATTCGTGCACTCGAAGGAGAATAGAAGAGGGTTATAAAGGTAGCGAAAAGACATGAACCTAGACTTAGCAGGCAAAACAGCATTGATAACCGGCGGTAGTAGGGGAATAGGAAAAGCTGTGGCCTTTTCTTTGGCTGGTGAAGGCGTCGATATAGCAATTTGCGCAAGGGAAGAAAAATCACTAGCAAAAACGTCAAAAGATCTAAGTGACACATTTGGAACCAACGTCTATTTCCAAACTGCTGATACAAGAGACACAGATTCTATAAACAACTTCGTTTCTTCAACGATTAACAAATTGGGGAAAATCGATATATTAATAAATAACGCAGCAGCTCCAGGTGGATTAGTAATCGGGCCACTCGAAACGGCTGACCCAGAAAAATTGCTGAGTGACATTGACACAAAAGTTGTTGGTTATCTAAGAGCATCCAAAGCCATCGCGCCACATATGAAACAGTTAGGATGGGGCAGAATCATTAATATTGGTGGACTAGCTGCACGGAGTGGCGGAACCATAAGCGGGATGAGGAATATAGCCCTCACTCACCTGACAAAAACATTGTCAGGTGAACTGGGGCCCTACGGAATAAATGTAAATCTTGTTCATCCCGGTGTCACTCGAACAGAACGTACAAAACCCTTACAACAAAAGATTTCCGAAAATGAAGGCGTAAGTATAGACGAATTAGAAAAGCGATCTAGCCTGTCAGTGGATGTAAGGAGAATGATTGACGCCTCAGAAGTAGCCAATGTTGTTACCTTTCTTGCTTCTCCATTATCATCTGCAGTCACTGGAGAGGCAATCGCAGCCGGGGGCGGAGTGGGACCCGCAGTGTTTCCATAAATTTCGGAATTCAAATACAAATTAGCAATAAGTAGGAGTAATTTTAAAATGTACACAACTGACCAATTCGAAGGTATGGTAGCTGGTACTACAACCATTAAAGGACACCAAGAGGATGCTATAAACACCTATTTTGCCAGGCCTGAAGGTCCGGGACCATTTCCAGCCATTGTGGTGATACACCATTTACCTGGATGGGATGAACTCTACCGAGAGTTCACAAGGAAATTCGCTCATCATGGATATCTGGCAATAAGTCCCGATTTGTATTGCAGAGAGGCAAAGGGAACACCGGAAGATGTTGCTGCCGCTGTGAGAGCCGACGGAGGAGTATCAGACGAACAAGTAATGAGCGATGTTCAATCTGCCGCAGAATATGTTCTTTCTTTGCCATCCTCTAATGGAAAGGTTGCTGTTTTTGGTACCTGTTCAGGCGGCAGGCATGCTTTCCTATCAGGATGCCTGCTTGATGTTTTTGATGCAGTGATTGAGTGTTGGGGAGGAAACGTAATCATGGATGGAAGCCAATTAACAGACAAACAACCGGTGTCTCCCAATTCCTACACAGAACAACTGAGCGCCCCGATCCTAGGGCTCTTTGGAGACCTTGACCAATCCCCAACTCCAGAACAAGTAAATCAACACGAACAAGAGTTAAAAGACGCAGGGAAAAATTACGAATTCCACAGATACCCAGAGGCTGGTCATGGATTTCTCTATTACGACAGGCCCATATACCATCAAAGCTCTGCAGTAGACGGGTGGGAGAAAATGTTCGACTTTCTCGGAAGAACGGTAGGCTAAATCAAAGGACTAAACAATATGTGTACTATGATCTGTGAAAGGACAAAGGTAGAAGGAAGCGGGAAAGGTCAGAAAGGATGGTTTCCTTTAACAATGGCAAATGTGTCCTATGACCACCCTTTTAATGCTCCGTGGGAATATGGAGTTAACATAGATTTTGTCAACGAAAATCTAGGAGTGGGAGCGAGGCTAGCGGTAGAATTGAGTCCTCAATCCGCTAAGGCTTTAGCGGACACAATACTGGAGGCACTTGAGCGAGGTGAGGCTGATCCGCAAATCAAAGTATCCGTACTGTAACTAATTCAACCGTTAATCATCGGTGCTGGTATAAGTGGGCCTGCTCAATATAAACCAAGTTCCTATTACCGCTAACGCAAGAACCAATATCTTAAAAATCCAGTTATAAGGAGAAAAAAGGGAAATAGAGGAAAATACCCATACGCAGGTGACAGAGATCACCTTAGCACGTTTCGGCATTCCACCAGTTTCCATGTAATTTTTTACGAGCTTCCCAAAAAGACGATGTTCGGTCACCCACACATACATACGTTCGTTTGAACGTAGAAAACATCCGGCGGCCAAAATAAGAAATATCGTCCCTGGCAATCCAGGTAGAACATACCCTGCTATCCCAACTCCAACAAAAACCAAGCCGATACAATAAAGTAAATATTTACGAATTTTTCCAAACATAAATGGTCCTCAATCCACCTTTCTAGAATAACATGTCATCAACCATTAAATTAATAGCCGTATGCGTATAATCGTCGTTGAATTGAATCGGAGAAACTGATTGAGACTAAAAAGTAAGACAGCTCTAATAACTGGTGGAACTTCCGGCATGGGAAGAGCTGCAGCTGAGCTCTTTGCTGAAGAAGGCTGCAAAGTAATAATCGCAGGAAGACGGAGGAAAATTGGGACCCAAATCGCCGACAACATCAAAAAAAACGGAGGGGAGGCAGTTTTCTTTACTGCTGATGTGTCAGAAAAAGATCAAGTAAAGGAATTGGTTAGATCATCAATCGATACATACAAGAAAATAGATATCCTTTTCAACAATGCAGGGATTAACCGCCACGACAATGGAGGGCCTCACACAGAGGGTGAAGATACCTTTGACGAGGTAATTGGAGTTAATTTAAAAGGTGCCTTTCTTTGCACGAAGTATGTGGTGCCAATAATGATGGAGAACAAGGGAGGGTCCATTATAAACAACTCCTCAGTACTAGACAGCAAAGTTACCAGAGGTTCCACAACTTCCTACCACGTGTCCAAAGGTGGTCTGGCTATGCTAAGCAAAAAAACTGCCATAGAATATGCTCGCTACAATATCAGGGCTAATACGATACAACCCGGAGCAATCGCAACTGAAATGTCTGGAATAACCTGGGAAGAACTGGATGATTCCGACGTAATAAATAGACGAAAAAAAATGCAGCCACTTAAACGAATGGGGCATCCCATGGATGTGGCCTATGCTGCCTTGTATCTAGCATCAGATGAAGCTGCCTTTGTAACAGGAGCCAGCATATTAGTTGATGGTGGAACAAGTGCTCTGTACGCATAATATGATGGTGTATATGTGTTTACATCTGCGGAAATAATTCACACAATGTGGAAACGCTAAATGCAATTGCCACAGAGACGTTCAACTTGAGATTTTAAATTGTCATCTTCTCCCCCACAAAAAAATAATGCTAAAGAAGAAAACGAGCATCAATCCACTTCAGGGCTAAGGCCCTGGTCAGCCTTTTTTTATTCAGGATTTAGAACGCTCTGGATATCAGGATTATCATCATCAGTAACCATGCAAATGAGAAATATAGGTTTCGGTGTATGGTTATATGAGACCACTGGATCTGGACTAAGCCTAGGACTTTTAGGAATCTTTCAACTTGCCTCGCAAATGCCAGCAACGCTTTTTGGTGGTGCATTTGCAGATTCAATGGATAGAAGAAAACTTATCTCATTTACTCAGTCTTTCAGCTTCATACTTATTACAATTGCAACTCTGCTATTGGTCACTGATGCACTCAAAACTTGGCATATATACGTAATCGTACTCATACTGGGATTAACCAGCACCCTGGGTGGTCCAGCAAGGTCAGCGGTTACGGCAAATGTTGTTCCCACTTCGCATTTAATGCATGCAGTTACTTCAAACACTGCCACGATGCAAATCAGCTCTATATTGAGTCCATTGCTCTTTTCAGCCGCATATGAGTTCGTTGGACTCACCTCCGTATTCGTTATAGGTATTGCTTTTTCAATTCCCGCAACACTCATGCCTATGTTCTTGAAAATTCAGTATGGCCTTGATAAAAGCCAAGAAAAATCATCAACTCCTGTGACACAAAGATTATGGGAAGGGTTCAGATTTGTTAGGAATCACCCAATTTTGCCTGGTCTATACATAATGGATATAGGCGTTACTATATTCAGCTACTACAGAGAAATCATGCCTCTTATTGTCGACAGGCTTTTTAGAAGCGGACCAGCAATGATAGGACCATTAACAGCTGCCAATTCTCTCGGTGGGGTTCTGGGTAGCTTCATCGTACTTTTCACAGCGAAATTTAGGGCAAAGGGAATCCTGGTACTTTTAGCCACAGCTCTTTACTCCATACTTCTTTTTGGCTTCGGAGCACTTCAATTTTTACCAGATAACCCCATTACAATTTTGGTCATTGGAGGTGCCATAATATCCGGATTAGGCATGACGGATGCCGTAGGTATGGCGACCAGGCAGACCACGGTGCAGTTAACCACGCCCGATCATATGAGAGGAAGGGCCGTCAGTTTTCACTCTTTCTGTGCAATGTCAGCAAACAACATAGGCACATTTGAGGTAGGCTTCGTATCATCACGGATAGGAGCTGGCAATACATTTCTACTGGGTGGGATAATATCGGTTATTGTCGTGACAACAGTATGGAGATTCATCACAGGTATTAGAAATTACAGATACCCATGAGCCTTTAACATCATAGGATAGCTAGTTTAGGCTCTGGCAACGGCGGACTTTGCGATTGAATCAGCTTATGCTGTTTTTGCTCAGACAATTTTTCAAACCTCTCAGCTGCATCCAGTACTTTCCCTAAAAGGCTTATTTCTCCGCAACTTGGAGCCGTGTGAATGGGTTGGGATAACTGCCACCATAAAGCATTATCAATATCTTCCTGTTCTCTATAGGGATCGTACCATGTCCCACAATCTTTAACTTTGCCACCCCATCCACCTCTAGCAATCATTTTCAGAGTCTGAATCCCAACATCTTTCTTTCGACATTCAGCAATTAGCTTTTCTGATGAATTTCTATAAGCACTATTTTTGTACATCGCTACATTCACCGGAAACATCACAGTATCAAAATCATACCTTTGAAGAGCTTCGAGTTGTACCTCGGGTGCCAGGGGACCATGCCCAGTAATGCCGATCCATTTTGTTAACCCCTGGTCTCTCATCTCCAAAAGAGTCGTCAAAGCACCGTCATCCGCCGTTACCGCATCCAAGGTATCCATATCTATAACTGAATGAAGCTGAAAAAGATCAAATGAGTCCACCGCCATACGATTCATGATGTCTTCAACGTTACTCCAAGCTTCATCGCGGGTACGCATAGGAGTTTTAGATCCGAGAAACATTTTATTTTTCAATTCAGGCATCCACGGAGCAATTCTCTCCATTGAATCAGCATATCCTGGCGCAATATCCACGTGATTGACTCCGTAGTCTAGACACGCTTCAATCGCATTATCTGCCTCTTCTTGGCTTACTTTCCCTATTGAATAAGCCCCAAATGTCACCACAGTACTTTCTTGTCCAGTCTTTCCTAATCTTCTTTTTTCCAAAGTGTTTTTCCTTTTATTCAGCAATATTGATATAAATTCAGGTACGAAAATAGGCATGTACGCTACGTTTAATCATCTAGATATAATTGATGTCACCATACTAACGGATTTTTGAGGAAAAACACTATTGATGATTTCAAAACAAAAACCTGGTAATCATGCACTCCCATACGTGTGGTTAGGGGTTTTCGCACATCCTGACGACGAAACCTCTGCCAGTGCAGGAACCATGATCAAATGGATAAGTCAGGGTAATAAAGCATATGTAATAACTGGAACTGGAGGGGAACTTGGCAGCCTTGGCAGCAACAATTTAGTAATATCAAAGGATGAACTTCCAGCAATAAGGGAGTCAGAATTACACAAAAACCTCGACATGTTTGGGTGCCATCCCCCGTTTATGCTGCGCTATAAAGATCAGGAATTGATTAACGAAGATAAATCGATTTTGTCAGCCAAAATTTTATCGATCATGCAATATGTTAACCCAAACATAGTAGTAACTTTTGGACCTAGTGGAATTTCAGGACATTCTGATCACATCGCCATACACAAAGCCACACTTTCTGCTTTTGAAAAATATTCCAGTCACAATAAAGAATCTACCCACCTAGCTCTTCTATATCCTTCAATGAGGCCTGAGCTTGCTGACCTATATTCTTTAGAACTGAGTCCACAAGAAAAGAAAATGGATATTGTAGTTGATATAAGTCAAACAATTGATAAAAAGATAACAGCTCTCAGAAATTACGAAAGCCAACAGGACGCACAAGAAATTGCGGACCAATTATCTAATCAAACAACAAATAAGAAAGGGCAATCTGAACAGGAAGAGACTTTTTGCGTAAGCGAATATACTTGTGACGAATGGGAACATATACCAGTGATTAAATATTTAAAAAACCTTTAATTTTATGTAAAACGGGAGATCAACCTATGCCCAAGTTTGTTTTTATGCCGCCAAGAGAAGGTTCAAATCAACAATCTGACAACGAATTTAGGCATCAATTAGCCGCAAAACTAGCTGACACTTTACCCGAATTCGATGTTCACTGCCCTGAATCTAAAGAGGAAACCTTAGAAGTTATAAGGGATGCAGATGCCGCCATGGGATGGATTGCTCCCGAATATCTTGAAAACGCTAAGAAGATCAAATGGCTACACAATCCTGACGCGGGCCCATTTTTCGGTTATTACTACGAGGAACTTTGTAATCACCCTTTAACTATAACTAACCCTCGCGGTATATATTGGGACCATATATCTCACCACATTATGATGTTTGTGCTGTCGCTATCAAGGGGACTTCCATGGTTTGAAGATGCAAGGAGACAACATAAGTGGGACAAAAATGCAAGAAAAACCCCTTATATTTTCCTTGGAGATGCAACGGCATTAATTAATGGTGTAGGTGGCATAGGTCACGAAACCGCACGATTATGTGCTCAATTTGGTATGAAAGTAATAGGTATTGACCCTAGGCCCGAACACGAAATACCTGGTATTGAAATATACAGCCCTGATCAGCTTGACAGACATATTCCACGTGCAGACTTCATCATTACCACAGTTCCCCACACACCTGAAACTGAATTTACGTTTGACTCCGCCAGATTTAAACTCATGAAAAACACTGCCTATTTTATTAATATAGGCAGAGGTATGGTGTGTAAACTAGACGACCTCGCAGAAGCTATTGAAAATGGTGAAATAGCCGGTTGCGGATTAGATGTATTCGAAACAGAACCTCTGCCTGAAGACCACAAACTTTGGAAACTCAACAATGTGCTCATGACGCCTCACGTGGCAGTCGCTGACGCTGACAATTTACCTGACAGAAGATTTCAGGTCTTGCTAGAAAACGCTCGTAGGTTTTTAAAAGACGAGAAACTAGAAAATGTGGTTGATAAGAGTAAGTGGTATTAATAAATCGACCAAAACTTATAGAAAAATCAAAAGGAGTAAAAATTATGGTAGAGCTGAGAGATAACAAGATTAAGAACAACTTAAATAATGGTGAAATTGTAGCCATCCCAATGGGACCATTAAACGGGGACATCATTGAGCATTTTGGGCCCCTTGGATTTGACGGTATATGGCTGGAGGGAGAACATGGCCCTGTTGATTTCAACAACATACCGGACTTAACACGTGCCTGTGATTTATGGGGCATGAGCCCCATAGTTAGAGTACATCAGAATGAACCGGGCGTTATCTATAGAACCTTTGATCTTGGTGCCCAGGGAGTGGCAATTCCACACGTTAACACAAAAAGTGAAGCCGAGGCAGTCGTGTCCGCTTCCAAATTCGCTCCACTTGGAATGAGAGGGTCGTTTACAAGCCGCCAGGGCATAGGAGTCGACAATTATTTTTCAAAAGCAAATGATGCCACGTTAACAATAATATTAATTGAAGATATTGTGGCTGTTAATAACCTAGATGAGATTTTAGAGGTTGACCATATTGATGTTTTCTATGTTGCCCCTGGTGATCTAGCACAATCCATGGGAATGCCCGGTGGAGCTGGAAGTACAGAAGTGACCAAGGTTGTGGGTGACTCGATCAAACAAATTGCTAGCAGTGGCAAAGTGGCAGGAACTCTTGTAACCGAACAAACCATCTCTCGTTACGTCGATATGGGTGCTAGTTTCTTCTCATTTAGCTGGCTTCCATGGCTAGCACAAGGAGCTGGTCAAATGCAAAAAGAAATAGACAAGGCCAGAAAATAAATGACCAAGTTTGTCACGTTTGGGGAAACGATGGTCCAGTACAATGCGGAATACTTGGGGCCGTACAACTCAGAAAGTAGCCACTTGGTAGATGTCGCTGGCGCCGAATCAAATGTTGCCGTCAACTTAGCAAAAATCACTTCCAATTCCATCGACGTAATTTGGATAAGCCAACTTGGAAATGATAAACAAGGTATTTTGGTCCAACAAAGTCTGTCTGATAGGATCGAAATTGACGCTCCATTATTGGATGGTGAAAAGACGGGCATATCAATACTGAACCACTATCCAGATGATCTTCATATCAAGACATATAACAGGAAGGACAGTGCGGCCAGTAAACTTGGGTTCGCATCAATAAAACCACACTTAGTTACTGCAGATTTACTACATGTCACCGGCATTACTCCAGCCCTTGGCACCGAGTGCAAAGACACCATTTTTCGATCTTTAGAAGCCTGTCAGAGCATGGGTGTCCCTGTAAGCATAGATGTAAATTACAGGGAACAGCTCTGGAATCCAGAGGAGTGCAGAACTACTATAACCCGCATGATTCCTTATGCGACCCTGTTTAAACTTGGACTCGATGAAGCAGAAACAATATGGTCCTTGGGATGTTCGGCGCATGAATATGCTAAACAATTTCATGATATTTCCGGGGGACTAGTTATCGTCACTCAAGGAGAATCAGGAGCTGTTCTTTTCGACGGGGAAAATATGCTAACGGAAAGTAGCATCAATGTAACATCTATCGACCCGGTTGGAGCAGGAGATGCTTTTGTGGCAGGATTCATTGGCTCTTTACTAAATGCGGAACATGACATTAAGTCTGTAAAAGATATATCCCCTATCGCCAGGAGTAAAATTCTGAGGAAGGCCTTAAAAATAGCTAACATATGCGGGGCCTTAACATGCACAAAACTTGGAGATACAGCCGCAATGCCTACCATGAAAGATATTAAAGAATTTATGACCAAACCAACATGATATTCTTAGTGAATATTCAACCAATGAAAGAAAGAGGGAAACATGTACAGAATCAGAAGAGTCTATAAAACCAAACCAAGAGAGGCAGGGAACGTTGCTAAACTCGTTTACCAGCAAGCCAAGTTATATAGGGATGCTGGTCACCGCGGGGATTTCACTGTCTCATATAACGGAGGCACGCTTCCAGGTGACCAAAATGTCGTCATTCTGGAATGGACAGATGACCGCATTATGTCCCCCGGAAGACCCGGAAATAACATTCCCAAAGAAATAATGGATGCAGGTGCCAAATATAGACCATTAATTGAAGCTAACCATATAGAGTTTTACGAAATGGTTGACCCTGAAGCGATGGGGGATTCCTAAATATATCTTAGATAACACCTGTGGGATGTATGTGTTATGGAAATGTAGAGGATGATTAAAGGATCTACTTAATAAGATGAGTAAGAATGATTTAGCTATTGAAGGGGGTCGAATCATAGATCCTCATTCTGGAATGGATTACGCTGCAAACATAGGCGTATCAAACGGTACGATAACAGAAATAACTGCCTCCAAAATTCAAGCGGACAAGATTATCTATGCTAAAGACAGGATTGTCTGCCCGGGATTCATTGATCTCCATTGTCACCCTCAAGATTTGGACATATTTAATGTACAAGCACATGACGGGGTCACCACAACGCTTGAACTGGAAGTCGGCACTGATGACATAGACAATTTTTACCAAAGATGGGAAGGCAAAACGCCAATCAACTTCGGATCGAGTATAGGTCACATTCCTGTAAGAATGAAGGTCATGCAAGACCCTGGAACATTCCTGCCATCAGGAGATGCAGGCAGACGTGAGGCTACTGTCGACGAAGTTGAGGAGATGAAACACTTACTCACCAAAGGACTGGACAGTGGTGCTTTAGCCGTAGGGTTCGGATTGGATTACACGAGAGGAGCCAGCCGCAAAGAAATCATCGACATGTTTAAGATCGCATCGGAGAACAAAGCATCATGTCACGTCCACTTGCGAGGAAAGGGAGACAAAAGCCCCAATGACTCGATTGAAGCACTGCAAGAAGTTATCGCTGCGGCTGCGATAACAAACGCCTCTCTTCACGTAGTGCATATAAACAGTACCGGAATGAAGGCAGTGCCTACCCTCTTAGAAATGATAGATGGCGCAAGACAACACGGTATGGACATATCGACAGAGTGCTACCCATATTCAGCAGGCATGACAAAAATCGAATCAGCCTTATTTGATGATGGCTGGCAAGAACATTACGGAATTGATTATGACCAATTACTTTGGCCTGATACTGGCGAATTCCTGAATACAGAATCTTTTGCAGATTACAGAGAACAGGGTGGATGGGTGATCGCGTTCTCAACACCTGAAGAATCGGTTGACGAGGCTGTTTTAAATCCTATGACCATAATTGCAACAGACAGCATAATACAGGAAGGTAAGGGGCACCCACGAACTGCCGGATCTTACACTAAAATATTGGGTAGATACGTGAGAGAACGAGGTGAGCTTTCATGGATGGAAGCAATAAAGAAAATGACTATAATGCCAGCAGATCGCTTATCGAATAGAGCTAAGGCTTTCTTAAAAAAGGGTAGGATAAGCCCTGGCGCAGATGCTGACATAACTATTTTCAATCCCACAACAGTAATCGATACGTCTACATATACAAATCCCACAACAGCGCCGGAAGGAATTGATCACGTCATAGTTAACGGGATACCGGTTATTTCTGATGGTAATTTGCAAGTAGCGATGAAGCCAGGAAAGGGTATTCTGAGTACCGATTAAATTTTGCGCCCGGCGCCCAGTAACGTCAATTTTGATTACGCTGGAGATCAATTACGTAAAAAGGGGAACACAGCGCAAAATTATTCCAATCCAACTGGAATAATTATTTCTATATCCTCATCAAACCCCATAAATTCCACATCAATATCGATTTTTGATTCACCCAAACCAGACAATCCAGTCAGACCCAATATCTCCGATACAAACTTGCCCCCTTGTTCGATTACAAAACCACACTGAATATCCAAAACATGATACGAATTTTTTTCAATTTTCATTCTGCCAGTGACATCCTTAATGTCAAAGTCTTCGGCACCACTTAATCCCAACAAAGCAAATAATGCACCAACATCGGATATTTGACCTAGTTCAAATTCATGATGGTTACGTTGAGATCCCTCAGATTTTACCGCTACTTTTGAAAAAGGTAGGTTAAAAATTTCTCGGCCCACACTTCTCCAAAAATCATAAGAAATCAAACCAGCAGCCGGCCCATTTGTCCTGGACCACCTACCCATAAAAGGATCCTTGACATAAATTTCCCTTCCGGATTGAAAAGATTGAACAGGTATAACCATACCGATAAGAGAAGTTTCAAAATTGGATGATGCTTTATCGTCTTGAATCTTACCAACCGATGTAATCGGGACCTTCATCGGTAACCCCCCTGCATCCAGCAAAGCAGTTCCACTCAAAACAAATTGATATGATCTCAAATCTGACATAGCAATGCTTGATTGGTCCAATATAAATTGAGATTCAGACCCTTGTGATTGCAGTGCTTTTTGAACACCAGAGTCAATACTAGTAGACTGCACACTTTTCAGAGGAAGTGGAGTTGGTGTCGGTGGTACTGGAGTTGGTGTCGGTGGTACCGGAGTTGGTGTCGGTGGTACCGGAGTTGATGTCGGTGGTATAGGAGTGGATGTAGGATCCCAATTCGAAAAAAATACGGACGGAAGCTCTTCAGTCTTACCCTTTTCTTCCGAAAAATAACTGCATGAGCTTAATAAAGTGGCAAGAAGCACAAAACAAAATGCGACAGAACTAAGGCCCATTATGGCATTCAGTCGCTAGGTAGTACTTCGGGGTTCAGACAGGCAGGCATTGATTCTCCCTGTAAAAAGTTTATTACATTATCAGCTGCCATTAATCCCATCCTCGTAAAAGTAGCCGCACTGGCACTAGCGATATGAGGGGTGATAATAACATTATCCATATGCACAAGCGGATGATCCGGGTCAATTGGTTCTGGAACAGTGACGTCCAAACCAGCACCTGCTATTTTGCCTGCTTGTAAGGCTTCTGCTAACGCATCAGGGTCAACAGTACCGCCCCTTGATGTATTAATCAAAAAGGCATTTTCATTCATACGGGACAATTCTTCCTTACCAATAAAATTTTGGGTGTCAGGACCAAGGGGAATATGTACAGATACGTAGTCAGAAGATTCTAGAAGTTCTCCTAAATCAGAGACCCATGTAATGCCATATTTCTCTTCATATTCAATCTTTCTCGTCCTGGAATAATAGATCACATTCATATCGAACCCGATCGCACGTTTCGCGACCGCAGATCCTATTAAACCCAACCCGATCAACCCTAACGTTTTTCCGTAAACATCTGTCCCCAGATATGGGGTTTGATCAAATATTTTCCAATCACCCCCATATACCACTCTGTTGGATCGCGTTATATGACGAGCAAGGGATAGCATCAATCCAAAGGTAAAGTCAGCACAAGATTCGTGAAGTATTCCCGGTGTATTACCGACAGCTATATTGTTCTCGGTCGCAGCCGAAACGTCGATATTATCGTACCCAATAGCCCTAGTACCAACAACCTTAAGCCTGTCAGCCGATCCAAATACTTCCGAATCCATTATGTCATTGGATTCAATCATCATTCCATCAAATTCTTGGGCTTTTTGAATAATAAGATCTTTGGGGGCCGGAGTTGGTTTTTCCCAAACCTCTATGTCAAATATTTTGCCTAGTTTTTCTATTGCCTCAGGAACAATATTTCGCGTCACATAAACTTTTTGTCTCGTCATTTTCTTTCCTCCTTATGGCAATTTAAATGCCTTAGGACCTTATGATTATGCGTCTGATTAAGAACAACTATCTACTGTCAGTTCCACTTTACAAATATTACTACCTGTTTACTACATTTTAATCAGCTTTTATTGATATTTTTTGAAACATTCAACAAAACTTCGTAATCAGGCACCCTGTGAAATCTCTTTATTTCCTTTCCATTAGCATCAAATACTAAAAATGCTGGCACAGTACTGGTTATATATTTCTTAGCCAAACTTGTACCAAATTCCGAATGAACATTAATACGTATCACTCTATATCTACCTGTCAATTTCACTTGCAACCTGTCAACGGCAGGCTTGATCACTAGGCAAGACACTCAATAGTCAGAATACAAGTACAGTATCACGGGGTTCCCCGACATAAACACTTCATCCAATTCCTCCGCAGTCTCCAAAGAATTGATCTTTGCACTGGAATAGTATTGAAATGCCGTCAAAGCAATCAGCAAAACAACCATTAAAACTGCAAACATACGCCACGGTAATATTTTCCAAGCAAAAAAACCCACAGCGGCGAGCAAAAGAATTGCAAACGTTATAAATGAATACTGGTTAAATATGCCAAACATAATCGTTTAACTTATTCATCAAAAAAAGGCCCAACAAAACGAGGGCCCTTTTTTAAAATATTTTGATATCTGTGACGTGGATTTACTCAGCTAGCGGCAGCCATATCATGCCCGCAGCACATTGGGGATTTGATCTTACCGCAACCTTTCGGGCACTGGGCAACTCCAACGGAAGTGCCATCATCTTTTTCAATGGTTGCGTGGTTTAATTCATTCCCACAACTACCGCAAGTCAGATTATGAACTTTCATACCGCAGTCACCACAACTGTATTTGGACATCTTTCCTACTCCTTAAAAACGACTCTTACTTGTTGCGCTCAAGAGGTCCCGAACGCAACAAGAGTCTAGCCTCACTGACAGAACAATGTCAACGAATACACCAAACAACTAATAGGTACCCCGTCTTGTTACAATGCTCTAAAACCCGCATGCACAATCGCGAAAGGAGAAATAGTAGTCATGTCCAACAAGCCACTGAGAGTAAGCTACGGGGAATACGTTTATGAGAATGTACCAGGTTGGGCTCCTCTGCCAGATGGATGGGAATGGAATCATGTCGTTGGCGTGGCAGTAGATAGCAGAGACAATATATTCGCATACAACAGAAGTAACCATCCCATGATCGTTTTAAATAAAGATGGTGACATAATTGATTCATGGGCTCTTGAAAATTTCTCTTCCGCACATCATGTAGAGATAGGACCTGATGATTCTGTATGGACAACTGATGTCGGTAACCACACAGTAAGGAAATGGACTTCGGATGGAAATCTTCTTTTAACCCTAGGTAGCCCAGATAACCCGGCCCCCGAACAAAGTGGAGAACCTTTCAATCGACCTACCGATATCGCCTTCGGACTTGATGGATCACTGTATGTCTCCGACGGGTATGGTAACTCAAAAATCCATCACTTTACTCCAGAAGGAAAACTCATCAGATCATGGGGAGAAAGGGGTACTGGCCCAGGCCAATTCATGGTCCCACATAGTGTTGCAGTTGACCCAACAGGATTGGTATATGTATGCGACCGGGAAAATAGCCGAATACAAATATTCACTTCAGACGGGCAGTACGTATCACAATGGAGGGGTGTGCATAGACCAAATCAGATAGTTCCTAGCAGTGACGGTACCATGGTGGTAGCCGAACTGGGGTACAAAATAGGATTAATGGATGGAGCACCTGAAGTAAATGAGGTTTCTCATAACTCAGGAGTCAAAATCATGACTAAAACCGGTCAATGGCTTGGAGGATGGGGAGCCAGTACCGGGATTGATGGAGACTTTTTGGCCGCCCATGCTGTGGGTATAGACTCAGATGGGAGTCTATATGTTGGAGAAACTTTGGATGGGGCACGACTTCAAAAATTTGTGCGTGTTTGAAAACCAAATGGCTTTTCAGCAAGCTGACTTTTAAATCATCACTTTAAATTTTGCTAATGAGGAAACAACAAATTAAAACACGTTTGTTTATGACCATGCGCCGTTTAAAAACCAGCTTTATATGTAATCACAATTTCTCCAACTCACCTAGGGTGCAATTGCGTGAGTTATAGAAAGGAAACGTCACCTTTTAATCCTTTTAGACCATCAAATGGATGGTGGTCTGTATCAGTTTGTTTTAGTGCAGCAACAGTCTTACTAGGATTTGGAACATACACATTTTCTCTATTCAGTACTGCCTTAACAGAAGAGTACGGATGGACTCGTACCCAGATCAACATATCCTTATCTTTCTCAGCCTTCGGGCTGTTGGTAGGTCCTTTGGTCGGTAGGGTTATAGACAAGCGGGGACCAAGAATTGTAATGACCCTGTTTTTGTTACTCACTTCCATAAGCTTCTTACTACGGCCAATGATGACAGAAGTCTGGCACTGGTATGCACTAAGTTTCATACAATTCATAGGCCTAACCAGTGTCATGACACCTGTGGGAAGAGTTGTCGGTTTATGGTTTTCAAAGAACAGAGGGCGTGTTATTGGGATCTCAATGATGGGAAACAATTTTGGTGGCGTAATAATGCCGGCGGCAATAGGCTTTATAGTATCTTCACATGGTTGGCACAATGGGTACTATGCCCAGGCGATCATCACAGCCATTGCTGCAGGTTTTACATTCATAGCATTAAGAGAACCTCCTCTTGAAAACGATGCAATAAAAGCAGGAAGTTCGGCACAGATTGGGAATAACAGATCTAAGGGCGTGTCCGTCCATACCGCCTTCCGATCAAAACATTTATACCTAACCTTGCTCATCTTTATGGTTGGATCCCTACCATTCGCCGCCCTAATACCGCAATTAATAGCGCATTATGTAAATGAAGGAATTAGCCTAACCAAATCCACCATGGCATTAAGCCTGCTGGCTTCTTCTGGTATGGCTGGAAAAATAATCTTTGGTTTTATGGCAGAAAAAATAACGGCCCGAACTTCAATGCTAATTTCATTTTCTGGCCTATCCATCGCTTTATTACTTGCATCCAACCTTTCCATACCGACAATGGTGTGGATATGTTCTCCTTTGTGGGGAATATGCATGGGATCATTTGGAACTCTGAGCACCATGATCTTGCAGGACTATTTCGGTATAAAAAACCTTGCTAGCATTGCAGGCATTTCTAATTACGGAACTCTTGTGTCTTTCGGAGTCGGACCTGTTGTAGCCGGGCTAATTTATGACTCCACTGACAGCTATCGTATACTGTTTTACATGACAGTTTTACTATTGATCACTGGATTGGTAGCAGTAAAATCTCTGGGGGCAAAACCAAACTTATACTAATAACATTCTGAGCCTCCTGAAAAGAAACTCGGGAAATATATTATGACCGTTACTCACTTCGAAATAAGAGAAACCTCAAAATTCTATAATGATAAATGTTGGGGTTCATCAGGACCTTATAAAAGAATAGACGGAATTGTTCATTTCTCTGTCGACCCTTCCAATCCCGCCAATAACGGAATAATCGATCTGGATAAGGCCGAACTCAACGAAGAAAAAAGAGTCCCTTTTTCCTCTGACTTCACATTGGTTACACCTATCAACCAAGACCCTGTAAGGCTTTTGGTTGACGTGACTAACCGGGGAAGAAAGAAGGCATTTCAAGACTTCAACATGTCAAACATAAACGGAACTTTGGGACATGATATAGATCCCGGGGACGGCTTTTTGTTCAAATCTGGATTTGGAATCCTCTCTTTAGGATGGCAATTTGACGTCTATAGAAAAAATGGCTTATTAGGCATGAAAGCTCCCTTAGTTTTGGAAAACGGCAAACCGGTAATCGGTAGTAACAGCGTAGAAATCAGACCGACAGTGGAAATGAAAGAATTTTTACTAGCCGATAGGACACACATACCGTACCCATCAGCATCACTATCTAAGGAAGGTGCCTATCTTATGGTTCGGGATTGGGAAGACGGGCCTGACACTTTAATCCCACCATCGGAATGGGCATTTGCAAAAAACGATTCCAAGCATTCAATCCCTAGCAAAAATCACATCTTTTTGAATTCTGGGTTCCAACCCGGCAAGATATACAACTTTGTTTATAAGGCAACTGGCGCCGTTGTAACCGGAACCACACTATTATCTGTAAGAGATACGGGTTCCTGGATACGTAACTCCTCAAAAACTCCATTTTTTGATAAGCCTCCACGCTATCTTTATGCCTATGGAGTATCTCAAACAGGCCGGCTTCTCAGGCACTTTATCTACGCTGGAATGAATATCGATGAAAATGGTGAAAAAGTTTACGATGGAATTCTACCCCATGTCGCTGGGGGGAGAAGAGGTAATTTCAATCACAGATTTGGTCAACCTTCTCAACAATCAGCTGCTGGATTTGGACATCTTTTCCCTTTTGCTGATCAGAATCTAAAGGACCCTTTTAGTTCCAAGGAAGAAGGGTTGCAAGACACACAAAAAATTCGGGGACAAATACCCAAAATCATATATACAAATACGTCGGCTGAATATTGGCGAGGAGATGGCTCACTTGCCCACATGGACCCATCTGGGTGTTGCGATCAACCATTGCCCAACAATGCACGAACATACATGTTTTCGGGGACACAGCACGGCGCAGGTTCAATCGAACTACTCAAGTCGCCTCCATCAGAAAAAATTGTGGAAGCCTACAAATCCAATATCGTGGATTACAGACCTCTATTGCGGGGAGCTCTTCTAAACCTTGTAGCATGGGTTGAGAAAGGCATAGAACCTCCCGCAAGTTGCACTCCACGTCTCGATGATGAAACGGCTATATCCAGAAGTAGTGCTATAGAACTGATGCCAGATATCCCTGGTCAAAATCTACCAAATCCTGACCGACTCTGGAGAATCCGAGAAATGGATTTGGGAGAAAATACTGATATTGGGATAACCAAGTACCCAATCATAGAAGGAAGGACCTACCCGTGTTTTGTATCCACTTTGGACAAGGACGGTAATGAAGTATCTGGAATAAGAATGCCAGATATTTCTGTACCTTTAGCCACACATACGGGATGGAATTTACGTAACCCAGAAACCGGATCACCAGAACAGCTCATATCAATGATCGGATTAAGTAGCGCCTTTGCTATCAGTAGGGCTTCTAGAGAAACTACAAATGATCCCAGATTATCGATCGAAGAAAGGTATACAAGTAGAGAAGACTATCTACAAAAGGTCAGGGTGGAGGCACAAAAGCTAGCCGATGAAGGCTACATTCTTCATCACGATATCGATGTGATAGTCAAAAATTGCTCAAACAGGTATGAATATTTGGTTTCGAAATTAAGATGAAGCCTCCGTTACGCAGTCAATAAGCAGATCCAATGCAGCTATCGAAAAGGCGACCATATTCCCTTGGCGATCCTCGCTACCTGTTCTCAGTGTTATCGCCTTGTTCACCGGTCCCGAAACAGCTATGCATGAGTGACCAGCCGGGTCACCATATCGATTCCCTGTAGGCCCGGTCGCACCTGTTTCAGAGAGCCCCCAAGTAGAACCCAGCAATTCCCTAACTCGAGTAGCATTTAACTCAGCATACTCCTCGGTGGCCGCCCTAATCCCCTCCATTTCATCGTCAGTTACTCTCAAAAAACTTCTACCAGCATAACGAGTATAAATCACGGAACCACCCAAAAAGTAAGAAGATGCTCCCGGCAAAGAAAGTAGATGCGCGGATATAAGGCCCCCTGATGAAGATTCCGCTATTGCTATCGTTTGGGACTTTTCTTTCAGAATAGCTCCAATGTTTCCAACACTACGCAATATATCTTGATTCATGGTATTCCATTTCCTCCGATTTATAGACAAGCGATCATCCAAAGTCATACATTAGACATATAATGGCTCGGACATGTTAAATTATCATATAGAATACCGCGTTGAGGTGCTTAGTTTAAATCCCATGTCAAAACAATGGCTGACGCTAGTAGGAGTTTTTTTTACATCCTGCCTACTGATAGGTACCGGGTTCATTACTGGTAGATCTGACATGATATTTATAGGAATAGCACTAGGATTATTCCTATACCTCGTTCGCAATTACTTAAAATAATCTACAATGATCCTCAAAAATGCCGGGGTATAAAATCAAGTATTATTGATTAAGCTCTTTCATACTGTGGTGGCCATAGATCCCTTTTCTTATCCAGAAACTCTCTTGCCTTAGCTGGCCAATATGGGTTCCTCAACAGTTCCCTCCCCAAAAATATCACGTCCGACTCACCATTTCTAAGTGTTTGCTCTGCCTGGGAAGGTTCTGTTATTAATCCAACGGCCCCTGTCTTAATCCCAACTTGCTGACGTATTTCACGAGAAAATGGCACCTGATAACCAGGAAATGGGGATAGTTTTTGTTCAACTGAGTTACCCCCAGAAGAACAATCAATCAAATCAACTCCACACTCCTTAAGCCATCCAGAAAGTTCCACAGAATTTTCCAAATTCCACCCCTCATCTATATATTCGTCACAAGATATTCGGGCAAACAATGGCATCGAATCAGGTATGATCGATCTTACTTCCTCCACTATTTGCACAGCTAATCGACACCTGTTTTTCAACGTCCCACCATACTTGTCATTTCGCCTGTTTGATGTAGGAGACATAAACTCACACACAAGATATCCGTGTGCAAAATGAAGCTCAATCACCTTGAACCCAGCTGTAACAGCTCTTTCAGCTGCAATACGAAAGTCATTTACTACATTACTGATATCTTCCGTTGTCAATTCAGCAGGAACTACAGAAGTTTCATCAAACGGAAATGAGCTAGGCGCAACCACATCCCATCCACCATTTTCCGGCATAAGCATGGGGCTTCCTTCCCAAGGCTTTCCTCTGGAAGCTTTTCTACCGGCGTGTGCAAGTTGAACAGCAGGAGTTCCACCCTGTGAACTGATAAATGAACATATGGGCTTAAATGCTTCCACATGCCCATCGGACCAAATTCCTAAATCCTCAGGGGAAATTCTACCTTCTGGTGACACTGCAGTTGCTTCTGCCATAACAAGCCCTGCACCTCCTACAGCTCTTGTCCCTAGATGTACCATATGCCAGCTATTAGGCATACCATCTCTATCATTAGAAGAGTACTGGCACATAGGGGAAACAAATACCCTGTTTCGTACCGTTTCTCCTCTGATGACAATAGGAGTAAACAAATCACTCATTTTCACGCCTTTATATTGATCGACTAGCCCGCCCGTATTTCTTCAAACTCCACTTTTCCTTGACGCACTATATCTCGTATTTCCCTTTGTCTTTTAGAAAGCTTGCTACCGGCTGCCTTAAATTCAATGAACAAAACTCTATCGGGTTCAAATTGGACTCCATCCACAGGAGTGCCCAAAAAGCGAAATTGCTTGGGATCCCAAGGATAACTCTTTGATAAAGGAAGAAACTGTTCAGTTATCTGACCGTACCTCGTTGACTGACTTCTGTTTCTTGAAATTTCCTTTGAAACCTTGTTTGACAATATAATACAGGCGTAAACCAAGGCCAATATTATCAATCCTTCAACTAGAACCATCCACCAAATCACAGGTATTTCCATAAAATATACCTCACTTTACAAAGAGACCTGCATTAAGAAACTTTGGTAATTAATTCTTTAACAAAAATCTCCAATTTATTACTAAATTCCTCAGTTTGCCAACCTCGGACATCATTGGATTCAAATTCCTGAGAGAGAGTGCTTGGATCTTTGGCCAATCTAGAAAGGCTCGACGTTGGCCAAAGCAAACTCGGATCCACTTCTAAGGTTTCTCCAATACCGCTTCTCCACAATTTCAATTGCTTCAACCTTTTGTTGGCTCGCTCCCTATCTCTGTTTGAAAGACGTTCACTCGCCGGAATTTTCTTCCTTTTGGGTCTTACTATTGGTTCATCTTTCCGGGATTCCTTAACCAATACCTTGATACGCTTCACCATGCTTGGGCGTGCCCACCAACCAATGCCCCTTAGTTCTGCGTATTCACAATCTGGCTCCCTTGCAATTGAGACCAGAACAGAATCTGAAACTATTTTAAAGGGAGGGCGATCCTTGCCAATCGCCTCATCTTCCCTAAGATCATAAAGCCTCTTCAACAAAGCGAGAGCATGACCATCCAGATCCCCACTACCTTTCAAATTCAGAAACGCTGTTGCCTCTTCTCTAGGTTCAAACCTGACAGAACATAAGCGATGACATTCTTCCTTAACCCAATCCTGACGTCCTAAATCTTCAAGTTTACGAGTCATTTTCTCACGTGCTTTACCTAAGTAACGCACATCATCTGCAGCGTAACCCAAAGCCTCATCAGAGAGTGGGCGAAGGGTCCAATCACTCCTTTGCAGACGTTTTTCTTTAGAGACTTCAACTTGGATATACTCCATCAATATGGCATCAAGTCCAAGCCTCTTAGAACCCATCAGAGCTGCGGCAATACTGGTATCAAAAACGTTTTGAAAGACAAATCCGTAATCTCGATGCAAGCTCCTTATGTCATAGTCACCAGCATGGAGTATTTTTATAATTCGGTCACTATCAAGGATTTCACCTAAGGGTTCCATATCATCAACATACAAAGGGTCGATAATATAAGGAACATCACCAACAGACATTTGGATCAAACACACTTTCTCTGGGTACCTGAAAAAGCCATTCCCTTCAATATCAATACCGACATAAGGGGTGTTTCTGGCTTGCTTTACCAGATTTTTAAGATCCTCGGTGGATTTTACTATTTCTATAGGGCGATGAGTTACGATGAGACTATATTAATATGAATATGTAATGTATAAATTTACAACAAGTATAACCTATCAAAAGAGTAACTTGAGGGTTTACATTATGTTCAGCTAGCAGATAAGTTATCATCCTGACGAGATTAAGATCATTTTAATTAACAATAAAATGAATTAAAGGATTAGATATGAAAATTACCAATATATCAGTCAACCATATTCAGGCCCCGCAAGACGATAATGCAAAAAGCTTCGTAGGAAGACCAGGTAGACTCCTTCTTCAGATACACACCGATGAGGGAATAACTGGTATATCTGAAGGAAGCCGCAACCTTAAAGTGTTCAAGGCATATTTGGATGATCTAATAAAACCTCTACTAATTGGAGAAGACCCGACTCGAACAAGAAAAATATGGGAGCTGTTAGCACTCGGAAAAGGGCAACAAGCCACCAGATTCCCGTCTCAAATAGTTGGAGCCATTGACGTCGCCCTATGGGATATTGCCGGAAAAGCTGCAGGTATGCCTATATATCAGCTGCTAGGTGGTGCCAGAAGAACTGAGATTCCTCTTTACTGGAGCCGGGGAAATGGATGGAGCAAGTCACCCGAGGAAATGTTATCGGAAGTACAGGAAGGTTACGATAAAGGCTACAGGGCTTTCAAAGTTAGAATGGACTGGCGAGATTATCGTCAAGACGCTGACCCAGTTAAAGATTACGCTATCTTTAAGAAATGCCGAGAATGGCTTCCCGATGATTGCCCTCTAAGTTTCGACGCCAACTGCGGTTATTCTGTCCCAACCGCAATAGAACAAGGTAGAAAATTCGAGGATTTGGGAATAGCTCATTTTGAAGAACCATTACCTCAATACGATTACCCTGGATTAAAACAAGTAGTAGATGCACTGGATTGTGCGGTGTCCACAGGAGAACAAGAAATTTCATCTTGGCGATTCAGGGACCTGATGAACATTGCAAACCCAGATATACTGCAGCCAGATATACTCAATGTTGGGGGATTATCTGAGATGATACGAGTGTATGAGATGGCAGTGGTTTACAACAAAATCATTATGCCTCATAGCCCTAGTGTCGGAGCTAACTCAATGGCAAGCCTACATCTATATTCAACCGTCACAAACGCAATACGCCCTCACGAATTCTCGGAGGAATTTACTGGGCCAGCAGAGCAAGTCGCAAAACTGTTTAAGGATCCAGTGCTTCCAGAAAACGGTTCAATAACACTCCCCGACAGGCCAGGACATGGATTGGAAGTTGACCCAGAAGCTTTGAAAAAATTCATTGTCGATTAAAGACCCTCTCTATTTTTTGAAAAAAAATCTCACGGGATAATACGATGATGATGGTGAAACGTTCAAAATCAAAATCCATTATCAACATTGGCAAAAACTAGTGATATAAAAGGAAACTACCTTGTCCAAAAAATTTGAAGAAGGGCTCAGAATCAGAAAGGAAGTCCTCGGAGAAACTTATGTAAACGAATCGTTTGAAAACGCCACTCCTTTCGATAAGCCTTTTCAGGAATTTATCACTGAATCGGCATGGGGGGGAGTCTGGAGTAGAGGCCCATTGGACCGTAAAACCAAAAGCATCATAACCTTGTCGGTACTTATTGCACTTAAATCTGATGCTGAAATAGCCCTTCACACTAAGGGAGCAATACAGAATGGGGTTTCCCCAGAAGAGCTCCTAGCTCTACTAATCCATAGTTCAGTCTATGCTGGAGTACCAGCATCGCTTTCAGCCATGAAAACGGTAAAAAAAGTACTTGGTGATATGGGAAAACTTCCATCTGTGTCGACTTGATTATTTAACAATAGAAAAAGGGTACATACATATGAATAAAATCAGAGTATATGGCACTGAATGGTGCGGGGATTGCGTCCGCTCAAAGACCTTTATGGACAAGAACAAAATCGACTATGAGTGGACTGATGTGGACACAGAGTCCCAGTATCGCACATATATACGCAGTCTAAACAAAGGAATGGAAAGAGTTCCAACAATCGTGTTTCCGGACGGCAGTATTTTGGTAGAGCCTACAGACGAAGAACTAGCTGCCAAGCTCAATTTATAAGGTCTTATCGATCCCTGGCATCATGCATAAAAAACCCCTCGGGGAGACCTTTTTCGCTTATAACATTAGTAAATGGAAATTTAACTGTTAAAGTACATGCGTGACCAGGGGCAGCAAGTATGTAATCTCCCACATTTAATATATCCCCATTCAACTTAACAACACCATGCTCTTCACTTTGGGCAATCAATTCCGTATTCGGAAAACCAATTATCTTGAACCTATGTACCAAGGGTTGATCAGAAGAGGAAGATTTTGATCCTATGTCGACAGTAACTGTATCTTTATCATCATCCGAATCTATAACTTGTCCCAGAATCAAACTGGCTATATCAAAATCCAATTCTTCCATCTCTGCATTACGAGTATCCCAGTAAATCCAGGTACCTGGAGTAACCCTTATATTGGGTTCCTGTATGTAATGACTGAAAGACCATGAGCCTCCAACAAGGTTATCTGCAACTGGTATTTGGTTTTTCTCTGCGTTCTCCCAAATATCTTTTAAGCTGCTTACCGTACGGGTAACCAACTCACTTCGTCTTTCAAAATCAGTAATATACAGCGTCTCCCCATCAAAAACGTGAACTCCTACGGGATTCAAATTGTTTTTATCTGCAATTGAGCAATAAAAATCACAGGCCTTCATACCTGGTTGTACCCCGGTTCTTCTCATGCCTGTGTCTAGGTCCATATATACATCCAGGGTGACATTATCCTTTGTAGCCATTTTTGACATGGCCAAAAGATGCTCCTCTGTACTGGCTATAGTACGAAATGTCACATCGGGATACTTTTGAACCATATCAATGAATCTTCTTAGTTTGATTGGGTGCAAAAGAGGATAGGCAAGAATTATTTCATGTGCACCACCAGATACCGCCATTTCTGCCTCTTTCAACGTTGCACACTTATAGGAAAATATTCCTTTCTCAACTTGCATTTCTATTACACTTTTTGATTTATGTGTCTTTGCATGAGGTACTATATTTTCTGCACCTCCACACATTCGTATAATTTCGTCTATATTACTAGCCACAAGATGTGGATACGTGACCATCGCGGGAGTATCTATCATTTCCGGACTAGCTACCTTATAACTTCCTACCTGCATGTACTCCCCCAAATCAATATTGATATTGTTAAAATAATTTAATAGCCCTGCTCTATTATTTTTCAGAAACAGCCGATTTATTTATCTTTCGGTATGTTTTCACCACCAATAATGCAACTATCAAGGCAGCAACCCCAACGCACATTGGTAGAAACCATTGAAACCGTTCAGTTACGGGAATAGTAGGCTGGTAATCAAGATTATCAACTTGTTCACCCAGATTAGCTTGAGGAAGGGTTTGTACACTCATGGACCCAAAGGTACGCTCCAAATCGTATACAGGCCTTATGGCTGATTTGTTACCGTAGAAAATTGAATATTTTACTTTCGCATCGGCTTCAAAAACCACTTGATGCTCAAAAGCAAACAACGTCATGTCTCCATAAATCAAAGGTAAGTCATCCTCGTTCAAAATAGTTATCCTTAAGTAGCGATTACGCGTTTCCGGAAAAAATATTGATGACTTTTTTCTTTGTAGATCACCATCACCGTACGAATAAATAAAGCCAGAATCATTTACCTCTACCCAGTTCCTTTTATCATCACTACCTTCTATCTGTACTTTCCTATAAAAATTGTCTTCCTGTACACGAAACATGATCTCATTCGTTGGAAAACCAGAAATTTTTAGGTCTAAGACAAATTCAGAAACCTTGTTTTCTTTATCATCTAAGTGACTTTGAATAAGCGGGACCAGACTTCTTTTTTCTGGCAATGATTCCTCAAAATATTGGAGTTTTAACCCTACGACTTTAAGAACAGTAGCATCACCACTTACAACTCTAGATTTAATATACCTGTAGGTGTTGGGAGGGTATCTTACAATCGTATTCTGTGCCTTAAAATCTTTATCTAATATAGTCACATCAAAAATACTGTCCCGACCTAATGGCACCCACTCCTTTTTGTCGTGACTACCTTCAGTAAAAACATCGTATCGGAAGTTTGTAGCATAGGTCTCTATTACAAGTTCATTGTGTAGGATACTGGTTTCTCCGACATCGGCGATGAATTCAGTATACTGACCCGAAATTTCATGATAATCATGCAACGTAACATCAAATGATTTTTTTATCTTAGTCCCACGTCCGATCTCCATCTTGTAAGGTACTTCCTTAAAATCAGCCATATCCACGACACGGATATCCGAAAAATCCGGAAGAGAATCTTTATAGACATCTTCGTCAAGAGAAACAACCACATATGACATACCATCAAACGCTTTTGGCAACGAAACATTTTTACTGAACGGCCATTCGCTATGCTTAAAGTCAGCCCAGGCTGTCAACATAGAAAAATTCAAAACAATTATCCCTAACAAGAAAAACGGAATAATTCTAATGATAACGTTAAGCGACATCACCAATTAAAAACTCCCTAATCTCTTTTCTCTTCCATTGATAAGCGAGTCCTGTAAGAAGTAGTAACCCACCAAGAGCGATAAAAGCAACAACTCGGTATTCTTGTTCAAGCTGGAAAACGTCAAAAATAAAGAGTTTGAGCACCGGAATAAGGAGTACTACGAGACCTATCAACCGTAACCTACTCGTCCTTCTAATTATTCCTATAATCACAATGCCAATAGCATACATAGTCCACAGTACGGTCAACGCAAGTTGCTTTGCGTTTTCAATATCAGATACGGATTTCGCTGAGGTAAGTTCCTGATAATTGAAATACCGGATAATTTCCGTGCTTAAAGCCCATATTCCGGTAAATGCAGCAAGACTGATTAGAATTCGAAATACGTATTTCTCAATGGGCATCAATTCAATGCCTAAACGCAAGTATTTATACGCAGATATAGCAAGAGCAAAAACAACCATCAATGCTGCGAGAAAATGGACGTTTAAGAATAAGATGAAAGTCTCCTGTACATCTCCAAAAACAAAAGAGTCCAGCGTTACCAGTTTTAGGACGGTAACAATCGCTGCGATCACACCCAATAATCTCAATACACGGGAGTCTCTAAAAATAGATACCGATATCACAATAAAGGAATATAATGCCCAGAGTGGTGTCAATAACACAAATCCCAGGTCGCGATTTACGCTCACTGACGGCGTGGCGGTTACAGATTCTTTATTGTCAAAGTATGAAATTATTTCAGCACTTAGACCCCACAGCGTGAAAAAGTTGCCGACACCGTAAAACAGACTACTAAGATGCAATTCCCATACTGCCAACTTTCTATGTTCCCTTTTCAATAGATAAGCCGCAAGATATATCGCCACTATCGATATTAAAAATGTTAATACTCTCTCATTGAAAAAAGGTCTGTAAACATCAGTTTCTACAAAAGTGTCGAAAATGACTAACCGAGCCGCAACAGCGACAAAAACACCCAGGGAAAAAATCCTAAGAACAGGCCTGTCAGTCACCAAGCTCAACCAAATGAGGATAGCCCCTTGAATTGCCCACGCCATAGTTATCCAAGACCCACTAAGCTGAATGGGAACAGCTAAGGTTAGAAAAAGAATCGCCGTACCTAGAGCATACAACGGTATTGTATGGGAAACCCCCGACCTAATAGTCGCACTAAAGGCAATCAATGCGTAGAAAGAGGCCAACAAAATCGTGAAAAGGCCCAACCACGATTCATAGTCATCCCAAAGCAAATTTATGGATATCACATAATAAGCGGCGACGTTTAATGTCATGAGCGCCAGATCAAGTGAACCAGGTATTTTCTTCCATTTGATATGAAAAATTGTGGTGGCCCCGACAAATATGAAAAGAATTGCCGTCAAACCCGTCAGTGCCAATAATATTTCGCTATCGGGAACTTGATCCATCCATATGGCAAAAAGACCATATGATGCAACTAACCCTATTAATGTGAACCAGCGCCAATTCCTCAATATTGAAATCGCGAGGATACCTAAATCAACGACAACAACATAGATTAAGAGTATAAACCGCTGCGATGAATCCAGATCTCCATTTAGTAACACAGGGGTAATGAAAGCTCCAACCATACCAAGCACGGCTATCGTCCTAGATTCGTAACGTAGGGACAAAACACCCGTTAACGCAACTATCAGAGAAAGAAACAAAAGTGCAGGAATTGGATCAATTAACGTAAAAAACCCAAAAGTGGCATACACTGAGAGGTATAATATGGCAATGCCCCCACCCGTTACGGCTCTTGCCCAACCCAAGAGTTTACCGTGACAATAATCACCCAAACCCAGCATAATAATTGCCACTGATAAACCAAGGGCAATTCGGCCTGTGACACCAATCCAATCGTTGTCAAAAGCAAGTTTTAAGAAGAACCCTATTCCAACCACCAAAGCCAACGCCCCCACGATTGCAAGCCAGTTCAGACCAACCAATCTTTCAAAGGTTAGAAAATTTAAACGTAGGTTTAGTAATGGAATCTTGTTTCCGAGCGAACCATAACCACCTTCTTTCTCTGAAGGAGACAGTACAATTTCGTCATCAGTTTTATCAGAAGACCTTCTTAAAGCGGTAGGCTGTAGATCCCTTGTCGCAGATACACCATAACTTCCTTTTTCCAAGATACCTCTCATTCGTGAGAGGTCTCGTTCCAGATTCTTTACTCTTACAGTAAGATCGGCCAAAGTCGCAGGTTCAGGATCACTTTCCATATCTTCATCTTTCATGAGAAATTCTTCCGACGAAGACAATTTATCACCGCAGCCTGTGCAGAATTGATTACCGTCAGAATTATCCTTACCGCAACTACCACAAACCATACATAACCCCTAGAAAAATATACCCTACTGCCAAATCAAATCAGTTTACATATTCGAAAGCCAAAAGATATCTACGCACCACCGACCAAAGCAAAAAGCATGTATTGGATGATGATCACGACGACAAAACCAATCAAAACCACCGACACAGCGCGAAGGGTAGAAGTATAATCGAGAGCTTGTCTTATACCCACAACCATAGCAAACAACTGCCACAAAAGGACCGGCAAAGCAAGATACTGGCCAACTACAGGAACCAAGACTAATATAAACAACAATCCTGGAGTTTGGGCAAAGCCTGTAACACGGGCCAGTTCACCCCATGAGGAATTAGTGGCTTCCGTTCGAAGCAACTTAACACCTATTATGTAAGTTATAAATGCCCAAACTGACCAAGAAACCAAACCCCCAACAACACCTATCCCGATTCCTGACAGCGCGTTGTCGGCCTCGGTCAGAGTAGATATTCCCCTTACAATAGAGACCAAAATCACTATCAATAAAGCTTGCAGGATTGCGCTTGAATCCGCTTCTACTTCCTCATAAAGATGTGAATCTAGTGAAGCGGCTCTCATCATTCTTGAAATCATTGGGGCCCCCAAGTAATAATCTTTTATAAAAGCTATTATATTCTAGCAATGTAGATTACATCACATGGGTACCTACCAGAACCATACTGACTTTCCGAGGTTGAGATAGTAATCTTGCAGCACTGAGTCATTCCAACAACATCTCTATTATGAATTCAGATATCTTCGCAGCCGCCTGTTGATGTCCATCTACTTCATAGTGAACATTATCGTAATAGAATCTATCTTCATCCATAAATGTTCCAGGCAAATAACGAGAGCCTAATCGCCGTTGCAACTCCAAATGTATCATCGCTGATACTTTATTTTCAAAGCTTATGTCTTCTTTATCTGGACTCAGAAATACAAACACATCCTTATCATTAGACTCCAGACGACCTATCTCTTCAAATAGTTGATCAAGAGCAAATCGTGTGGCTTCAATGGAATGATCTTGAGTGTCCTTAGAAAAATTATTCTTGGATTTGGAAATGGCACCGCCGAGGCTGTATGAATATCCCACATGATTAAGTAGTTCCATGAAAGCTGGAAGTTTAGTATGGACCCATCCAGAGGGCTTGCCCACGTAATAAGGAACATGACTTATGGTAGTGAGCCCTCTGGTGAAATCACCGGGAACAACGGTGAAAATGACGATATCGGCTTTATCGAGCCTATGATCCACGCGTGACCTCAATACCATGTTAAGTACCCCGTACCCATTAACTCCGGCATTTCCGCATGTACTATCCGGTATATACCCACAAACCAAAGTTGAAAAAATCTCAGAATCGTCTACATAGGACCCTCCATAGGTAACACTATCCCCCATAAACAAAATCCTTTTGCCTTTTGCCAAATCCCAGTTATCCTGAGAACGTAACCCACTCTCATTGATAGTAATAACGGAATTTCTCAACCTTACCGATTTCTGGGAAGGTTCCAGGGCATACCCATATGCAGCATCCTGATAATAGATAATTGGGTCCCCAAGACCATAGGATCTAAGCAACCATTCGCCTAAAATCAAACACAATGACAATGAAACAATAAAACTGATAAATGAAAGAGCTATTTTTCTACTAACACTGGATGATAAAAATTTATTCTGGATATGAAAAACACCCTCACTGTTAAAATCTGGATATCACAATACTACAAACATCTTCGTAACCACTAAATTATTGAATCTATTCTGCTTCAATTACCCTATCAGTTCTAACTATGTCGCCCATGGTTCAACCACAATTTTCACTTCCCCTTTTGGTTCAAAAAGGCTTTCAAATGATTGTTGGATGTTGCTAAGTGGAACAAAACTAGTATCAGAAAGCAGAGGCTCCATCCGAACTTTGCCTGTCCTTATTAATTCAAGAGCTCTTGCCCAGTCTTCCGGCGTCTTACTAGCAGAAGCCTTCATTTCTACTTCTCGCCCAAGCCATTCTACAGGCAACACCGAAGTTGGCTTCCAAGCGATGGCAACCAAAACAACTTGCCCGAAACGCCTCGCCATAGTCAAGCCTTGATCCAAAGTATTCTTAGCAGCAGCACATTCAAAGACAATGTGAGGTCCCAGTCCTCCGGTTAACGAAATCATTCTATCAACAGCGTCTTCTGTAGAGGGATCTATAACTTCATCTGCACCCAATTCCAACGCTGTTCTTCTTCTCGCCGGTGCTGGCTCAGAAACGTAGACAGATCCTGCACCAGCCGCCTTGGCAACCTGCAAACACAAAAGTCCGACAGGCCCAGCTCCGAGTATTGCAACTGAGTCTCCTACCTGCATCCTTGAATTCCTAACAGCATGTACCGCTATCGCACAGGGTTCACACATAGCAGCAGCACGATCCGATACTTCATCTGGTATCGACATCGGCTCCCACTCCTGCAAACAAACGTATTCTGCATAAGCACCACTTGTCTGGTCTTGAGCAAGACTCTGTTGATAACTAAATCGAGGGTCCCCCATAATCCCATAAGAAACTCCAGGAGGCGAATCCCCACCTCCCCCAACAACCCTGTCACCTATCTTCCATTTTGTAACTTCCTTGCCGATATCTGCTATCGTCCCACAATATTCATGCCCCATTACTGAATCAGGCTCAAGAACGTCATAAAGAACAGTATGAACATCAGTACCACAAATAGCACAATATTTGACCTTGACCAAAACTTGATCAGGGGTAAGCTCGGGAAGTGGAACGTCTTCCACTTTAAATTTTCCTTCACCTTTATATACTGCCGCCTTCATAGGACTCCTCCTAAGATCATAATAATTGTTGTTGCGAAAATACAAAATCTCATAATTTAAAAACAATATTGAATGACCAGCCATGAATGTCAAGTCAGTCTTAAAAAAGTTCATCCAATTGACCAAAAGAGTAGTCTCTGTGATGATATCGCACCAATAAGACATTTACACATTGGGCAAGGGATTAGGCCATCAAAAAAAGGGTGTGTATGCACCCGGCTGGTCTGTAATCAGGAAATATTAATAATGGAAAAAACAACTACATTTAGAATAATAAAAATCGATCGCATGATTGATGGCACTGGAAAAGCCATCATGCCAAAGGCCGAAATATTAATTAAAGATGGAGAAATCGCCGAGGTCGGGCCACAAGGATCACTCTCAAAGCCAAGTGACGCATTTGTTGAAGAAACAGATTATGGCAATCGCACAGTACTACCTGGGCTGGTAGATTGCCATGTTCACTTGAATGGAATAGGAGACGGTAGATCAGGGGATGAACTTGCATTGTTACCGGACGAGATACTCACCGTTCAAGCTGCTGTCAATGCGAAAAAACACCTTGATTCCGGGGTTACCACCGTTAGGGATTGTGGAGGCAAACACAACACCACTTTCCTATTACGACAGTCGGTGGAAATGGGTATCGTAGAGGCCCCAAGACTGATTTTAGCCGGCCGCCCAATCGCGATAATAGGAGGCCATTTAGGATACTTTGGAACTCAAGCAACTGGAGAAGCGGAATGTCGAGCAGCCGTTAGACAGCTTGTTAAAGAAGGGGCTGATTTTATAAAGATCACGGCTACCGGAGGGAGTACTAAGACTTCTTTTCCAATGCGCCCATCCTTCACGGTGGATGAACTTACAACTATTTGTGATGAAGCACACAAATTTGGAAAACATACTGTCGCTCACTGTACGTCTTCAGAAGGTATGCTGAATGCAATCCAGTCAGGGATAGACACTATCGTCCATGGTGTTCATAAGGAACCTGACGGAACTAACTTATACAGACCAGAAATAACGGAACAAATAATTGAACATGGTATTTACGTGAACCCAACGTTAAATATTGCAAGGGTAGAAGGCCAAAGGCTACAAACCAAAATGGATAAACATGGACTAAATTCTTTCGAACAAAACCAATTAAAGACGATACGGGAAGAGCGACAAGTAAGGATGGAACATGTTAATCGGATGAGAGAAAGCGGTGTCACCCTGGTATGTGGATCAGATTCCGCCTGGGGGCACTACAAAATGGGTGATTTTCAAGGAGAAATAGAGTCAACTGTGCTATCAGGAATGCCACCTGAAGATGCGATTGTATCCGCCACTTTAAACTCCGCAAGATCTTGTAATTACGACGATAAGGTGGGATCAATAGAACCTGGTAAAAAAGCGGATTTGGTAATCGTAGACGGGAACCCTGGTAAAAACATCGAAGATTTAAGGCGAATAGTAACCGTATTTAAAGACGGGGAAAAAATTAATAGAAACAATTCCATTTAGATTCTTTTTCCATATAAAATCTGTAACCTACTAGGCATACTGGTAATCTACCGTTGAGACTATCATTTGTATCAAGTCACTAATATCAGCTGAACCACGTTCTACTTTTTCTTGTTCAATTAGACCGGTCGCATATTCTAGCAATTCTGAATTAGTTGCCGAACTCACCTCTATACCTCCCAATACATCCAGACATCTTTCTAACAAATCATCTGGATTACCCTCCAAACTACCAACTCTTTGAACAATATCTCTTACGCCTGGGTCTTCCATATCCGCAAAAGCGCGTGAAGCGAAGTTAATTCGTTCACTTAAGGTGCCTGAGTCAATCCATTCGCTACCCGTATGCCAACCTTCAACAGTGGGCGGATTTAAAAGTTCTTGGCCCATGACACTAAGGGTATTTATTATTTGCTCCAAGCCAGGCTTCATCTGACTGTAAGTCCCCACTTGCTTTAAAACACCCACAATCAATTCGGTGGGACTTTTTACTTTTGGCAGATTTATTGAATTTTTGAAGCCATCAGATTTAAAAAGTTCTTGGAGGACAGCAGGCATATCACCTGAAGTTTCCATAAAGACTTTTGACAATTGGTCCACAAGTGCAGGATCCCGAGGGGGTTCGATGTTCCATGCTGGAACTTGAGGCTCATCCTCCACAAAGAAGTTACAGAGGTGCCGAGATACGAATCTAGCAGTAGCTTCCTGTTCAACTATTATCTCTATAATGTCTTCTCCGTTAAAGTTACCTTCCCTACCTAAAAACACTTTTTTATCATTATCATGATCTGCGGGATGGAACTCGAACTTTGCCGGGTAATAACCCCAGGGATAAAGAGAAATAGGTTGATTAAACGTCCATCCTGTGAAAGCCCGGGACGCATTTTTGATATCATCTTCAGTGTAATTACCTACACCCATGGAAAAAAGTTCAAGCAACTCTCTACCATAGTTTTCGTTAATCTCACCTTTATGATTTTCATTGTTGTCTAACCAATAAAGCATCGCAGGATCCTTAGATAGCTCCAGAAGTATATTCTTGAAATCGGTCATCGCTATCCTGCGATAAGTGGCTACATTTTTGTTAGTAGTCAGAAAATTCATACCCTTACCCCAACCAACCGGGAAAATATGATGAAGAAACAAGGTCATTTTTTCCTGGAGCGGGCGCTGACCATTTAACATCCGATACACCCAAGCGGCAATAAATGGGGTATTCCTCTGTGAAGTCTCTCCAAAGTAATATCTGTCTATATAAGACTGGTCTATATCAGGATAATGTTCTGGTTTTACAAGAAAGTCCACAATTTCATCGTAACTGAATGTGGCAGTTAACTCATCCAACTCTTCAGCAGTCGCACCAAACGCCGCCCTCCTCATCAAATGAGCTACTTCTTTCCTGTTTGATTTCATAACAAAAACCCCTGAGAAACTAAATGATCATTAATGTAAAGCATCAAAACTCATCAACATATGCAGATATGGGCGAATATACCACAAATCAAAAAATACAATCCTAGCTTGCGACCTTAAAAAAAGCTCTGTTAGTATCCATATCCACTGGTATGTAAATATGGAGGTATATCAATTATGGTCAGTATTAACACGGCATTAGGTCCTATAGATAGCGAAAAACTCGGTTTTACACAGAGCCACGAGCATATCAGTGGTGGCTTTGGTGGATCCCCCCATTCTTTCCCTGAATTCCTAGACCGTCCCGCAACACTTGCTAGAGCAGTTAAAGATCTCACCCAGGCAAAAATGGAGGGGTTGCAAACGATCATGGATGTAGCACCTCATGATCAAGGCCGAGATGTAAGGCTACAACAAGAGGTGTCCCTCCAATCTGGCATTAACATTGTCGTATGCACAGGTACATGGCTAGACGTTCCCAAATTTTTTGAACGGTTGAAACCGGACAAGATAGCCCAAATGTATATACGGGAAATAGAGGAAGGTATCGACGGAACAGGAATAAAACCTGGGATTATAAAAGTTGCGAGCGATAGAGATGGGGTTAAACCTGGTGAAGAACTGGTTCTCAGGGCAGCAGCCAGAGCGAGCCTCCATACGGGAATACCTATTATGACTCATACCTGGGCCCCGGCACGTATTGGGGACCAACAAGTACAAATATTAGAAGAAGAAGGAATGGATCTCAGTAAGGTATGTATTGGTCACAGCAATGACACCACAAATATGGAGTACCTAACTGGGCTTCTGCAAAAAGGCGTCTGGCTTGGAATGGACAGGCATCCAGGAAATGGACCCGATGTGCCCAGCTGGAAAGAAAGAACTCAAATCCTAAAAACTTTAATTGACCAAGGCTGGGGAAAAAGAATAATGATCGCCCATGACTGGGATTCATCGATGGGTCTTTTCCCGTCTGAAATGCGCTCAGCTAGAGAAAACAATAACCCTGATAATTATCTGTTCATAATACGTAACGTCATCCCCTATATGAGGCAGATAGGCGTGAAAGATACCGATATCAATACAATCACAATAGACAACCCGCGGCGATATCTCGAATATGCATAAAACAAATCTATCTACAAATCCAAAACAGCCCCATTAGTAGAAAAGAGAATATGTCAGAAAAACTCTATAACGGTTTAATAATTCCTGATCAATGGCCACCCAGCTTGAATTTCAATGGACCTAGTGAAATATTACCGGCCAATTATGTACAAAATAAACCTGAGATATGTCCGATCGATGTGGGAAGACAACTTTTTGTTGATAACTTTCTTATCCATGAAACGTCTATGACCAAGACGTTTCACCAAGCTATAAAAAGCGAACACAACCCGGTATTGTCGCCTAAAACAAATATAGAATTAGATAACGGGGAATGTCCGGTGGCAGCACCATTTAACGACGGAGTCTGGTGGGACTCAAAAGACCGTATGTTCAAAATGTGGTATCACTCAGGGTGGATGAAAGGAACCTGCCTTGCCACAAGTGAAGATGGAATAAACTGGATAAGACCAACTCTTGATGTTGTTCCGGGCACAAATCTAGTACTGGTAAACCGAGACGGCTATCGCAGAGATGGCTGTTGCGTCTGGCTGGACCATGCCACCCACAATCCCGAAGAAAGATTTAAGATGTTTCAGTTTTTTCGTTATGCTAATAACGGCGAAATAGGAGAAATATATTCTTCAGCAGATGGTATTCATTGGGGAGATCCAACGCCCACCGGTGTTTTAGGAGACAACTCAACTTTTTTTTACAATCCGTTCATCAAGAAATGGGTCTACAGCATAAGAACACCCAAATCACATAGCTCCAAACTTGATCCCAACACACGTCATATACGAACTCGTTCTTATCGTGAACATGAAAACTTTTTTGAAGGCTCGCAATGGGATGTGGAAGATATGTCTATGTGGGCGTGGTCTGATTACTTGGACCTTCCAGACCCGTACATTGGAGACGAGCCTCAACTATACGATATCAATGCAAACGCATATGAAAGTCTGATGTTGGGGCTTTTTGCTATCTATCAAGGTCCGCACAACGAGATTGCAGAAAGAAATGGAATCCCGAAAACCAATGACCTAACCGTCGCTTTCAGCCGGGATGGATTCCATTGGGACAGGGAATCTCGCCAACCGTTTATAGCTTCTGAAAGAAAAGATGGTTCATGGGATAAGGCATATATTCACGCCGCAGGAGGTACTTGTCTGGTCGTAGGTGATGAACTTTACTTCTACTACGGTGCATGGTCAGGTATTTCGCCAAATTTACATGGAAGTATGATCGGATCACACCGGCGAGCCAATGCGATGTATGCGGGAGGATCAACCGGTTTGGCTACCTTAAGAAGGGATGGATTTGCTTCTATGGACTCTGGTAATACTCCCAGGGTCCTAACAACAAAACTTGTCACCTTTAGCGGGCAACATCTTTTTGTAAATTGCGATGCCAGCTTGGGGTCTCTTAAGATAGAAATACTTGATGAACATGGTGAGGTGTTACAGCCTTTCACCGCTGACAAATGCGATGTTGTCAATATCGATTCAACGAAGAAACAAATAACTTGGTCCGAAACAGATAACCTGTCTGCCATTCAAGGAACAAAAGTCAGGTTCAAATTTTATACAACCAACACAAAGTTATACTCTTTTTGGGTTAGCAACACCCCTAAGGGGGAAAGTGGTGGATATCTTTCTGCAGGCGGCCCTGAGTTTGAGGGCATCATTGATTGTCCATCAGAGGACACGTTTTTTACTTAGTGTACTAACGATGAGTAAGACTATTTATTAATTACGGATTTATGAGGTATTTTAAATGCAGCCAAACATAATATTGATTAACTGTGACGACCTAGGTTACGGAGATCTTGGGTGTTACGGCTCAGAACTACACGAAACTCCCGTCTTAGACAAGATGGCTGCCGAGGGAGTGAAGTTCACTGACTTTTACATGGCTTCCCCAGTTTGCACACCTTCCAGAGGAGCTATGTTGACGGGATGTTATCCACCCAGAATCGGATTTGGTGATTTTAATGGACAGAGAGTACTTTTCCCTGGCCACGAGTACGGACTAAATCCAGACGAAATTACTATAGCAAGCCTATTACAGTCAGTAGGTTATGCTACAAAACTCGTGGGCAAATGGCACTGTGGTGATCAGAACGAATTTTTGCCGACAAAACACGGATTTGATAGCTATTTTGGAATACCATACAGTAATGACATGGGTATCCAGTTTGCTGAGGACACCCTACCACCACTTCCTTTGGTAAAAGACGAGCAAGTCGTTTCTTTACAACCTGACCAGACCAACATTACAGACAGTTACGTGTGTGAGGCGATAGACTTCATATCTTCAAATCAGGACAAACCTTTTTTTCTTTATTTCGCCCACATGTATGTTCATTTGCCAATTTACGTGAAAGAGGAATTTTTGCAATCATCCAACAATGGAGCATATGGTGGTGGCGTAGCCAGTATCGACTCCGCTACAGGTAAGATTTTTAAGGAATTAGAACGTCTCGGTATAGACAACAAGACCATTGTGATATTCACAAGCGATAACGGATCAAGGGTTAAAGGGGAAAGCATTAACAACAAGTCTGGATCCTCCGGGTTTGGTAGTAATCAACCATTAAGAGGTGCTAAAGGTAGCACTTGGGAAGGAGGCCTCAGGGTACCTTGCATTATAAGATGGCCAGAACATATTAGTGAAGGAATAACTTGTAATGAGATTGTAACTTCTATGGACCTTTACCCGACATTAGCGACACTTGCGGAAGTTGAAACACCCTCAGACAGACATATTGATGGAATAGACCTTTCTTCTCGGATCTTGAGTGGCTTTAAGTGTGGCTCCAATCGTGAGGATTTCTATTATTACAATGGTGACAACCTAGAAGCTGTGAGAAGTGGGAAATGGAAACTTCATGTTGGCAAAACTCAACATTACGGTGAAAAAATGCCCGTAATTAATGCTTTATATGACCTAGAAAATGATATTAGCGAAACTATTAATTTGTTCGACGAACACCCCGAAGTCGTTTTTAATCTTTCCGCTAAATTAGATGCTTGCCGAAAAGACATAGGAGATAAAGCGACTGGAATAAAAGGTGAAAACACTCGTCCAGTGGGGAAAGTAACAAACCCTAAACCACTTTCTCACGCGGATCCCAACCACCCTTTGGTGATAGCAATGTACGATATCAATGACAGAGGATAAAACCTCGTTTCCTCACGTTGCAAATCAATCCGCTGTGTACCATAATTGATAACTCGAAAAACTAAATAATGCGTGATCTGGTACCTTGTAGGTTTAAAGGGGGAAGTCGGTCAAAATCCGACACTGTCCCGCAACGGTAGGTTTCTAAGAAACGAGTCCGGTCCACCACCAATCACCAACATCTAAGCCTTCGCGGAAAGGTATAGGATGCGGATTCTAAAGTAACCCTGTATCCACCACAATTAAACGCTGGCGGATCAGGGTATTTTTTTACCCTACGCCTGACCATGATGGCAACATAAATTAGGAGATGGCGTTGAAGCCCACAAATTTCTTTGTTATTAGTATTGCAATATTATTGTGTATATCGATAATCGGCTGTAGTGTTCCGGAGCCCGAACAGCCCTTACCAGCAGATTCACCCCAACCTCCTGACAAGATAACTTACACACCCAGTAAGCCTTTGGATCCTGAAAAACCATTACCGTCACTACCATCAGTTAAATCAATAGTAGAAAAACCTGACAACTTGTCCAAACTTTCTAGCCCAAACACAAATCAGAAAAGAGAAATTATCACCACACCGAATAGGGAAATTCTGACTGCTACATTTCCTGTATCGGTTCTAGATAGAGACGGCAAGAAAATTGTCTTTGAAAAGGCTCCCGAAAGAATCGTGGCCTTTGATTCGGCTGCGGTTGAGATACTTTTTGCGATTGGAGAAGGATCCAGAATTGTGGCAACTCATGATTTTGTAACTTACCCAAGAGAAGCCGCGAGCATTCCGAGAGTAGGAGATGCGTTTAATATGGATGTTGAAACCGTAGTAGGTCTGGAACCAGACTTAGTTTATCTTTTCTACCCATCTTTCAAAGACCAATTGGAAGAAGCTGGATTAAATGTCCTGCTTATACCTACCATTGACGATGATTTCAGACAAATGTCTCAGCATTTCCGAATGTGGGGAACTATTACTGGTGCTGTGAATGAAGCAGAGGATTTGGCAAGAGACTTTGAGTCACGGATACAGAAAATAGAATATCACCTAGCACCATACAATGAAGGGCCATCAGTATTTCAAGACGTAGGTGGACTTTGGGCTCCAGGTGATAACACTCTCGTAGGAAACGTATTTCAACTTCTGAAGTTAAAAAATATATCTGGGGACATTGAAGGATATGCACAAGTGTCACCAGAGATTTTGGTCGAAAGAAACCCACAATATATTATCGCCTCGTATGGAGATTCTTTCACAAATGATATCGCTTTTAAGGACATACTAGCCGTGAAAAACAATGCTATATATACCCCTAGTGAGGATCTATTAAGCGTTTCAGGACCAAGATTTATAGAAGGAGTAGAAGAACTCGCAGAATTTATATATCCAGGTATTCTCAGGTGATAATTTGCAGCAGAAAAATGATGGTAACGATAACAATAGGCAAAATTTACGAGTACTAATTTTCCCATGGAGGCGGTTTACTATCGCCTTAATCGGTTCCGGAATATGCTGCCTTCTTGCAGCGTCCGTGGGGTCAGTGTCTATAGACCCCATTACAACGCTAAACATAACCCTATCTCGACTGCCATTTGTGGACATTGCACAGACTTGGCCACAATCACTAGATACGATTTTATGGAATCTACGATTTCCCAGAGTGATACTAGCATTGCTAGT